>NZ_DJGL01000079.1:0-60928 GCF_002432735.1 Mesotoga sp. UBA5847
GTCTCGACAACTCACTTTCTCAATTGATCTTATCGTAGGACGGGTCCATGCTCTAGGACGGAGGACGTTTCTTCAAAGCGCTCAGCGACCAGCGAAAAGCGATTCTTCCAGCGATCTGCGGGGTCTTTCCCGATGACGATAACGATGTAACGTCAACGATCGACCAACATCGCCTTTTGTCTTTGCTTTATAAGGTACAATACAAAGGAGACATCCGGGGGGTGAAGGTTTTGCAGTTCAGGAAGATGAGGAGATGGGATAAGGAGCTGCCGCTGAACGAAGCTACTGAGATTCTGAAAAACGGTTCCTATGGGGTATTATCTACTGTGGGTATAGATGGGGGATGCCCTACGGGATCCCTGTGAATTACACGTACGAAAACAATTGCATTTTCGTGCACTGCGCAATCACCGGTCACAAGCTAGACAACCTTTCTCAAAACGCTAATGTTTCTTTCTGTGTTGTTGAGTCATCTAAAGTGATTCCGGAGTCTTTTTCAACGATCTTTAGAAGCGCCATCGCCTTTGGAAAAGCCTCGATACTGGAAGACGATGGGGAGAAGACAGAGGCCTTAATGAAGCTCCTTTCAAAGTATTCGGCAGATTACTTTGAGAATGGAGTAGAGGAGATTAAAAACGCCTTGAAGGCCACCTGTGTTATCCGTATCGATATCCTTCACTTGACAGGAAAATCATCGATAAAGTAGTTCGCGGACGGTTCTATGGTTTTTCTTGTTCAGTAAAATGGATTGATCGGGTTTGCCCACCTTAGGTGTTCTTTCCATTCATCAGAAGCCTATCTAAAGGTTCAGGTATTTGATTTGAATACCTAAAGGCACCTCTTCTTGTTATAATTCCGATGAATGAACTAACTGGAGGCGATGGTTGATGAACAGGAACGCTCTTATGAGAACTATAATTGGAGCCATAATGATTCTGCTTGGGATCCTGATCATTTTTGTCAGATCGTTCACTCTCAATCTCTGGCTATTGCTTATCTGGATTCCTGGGATTTTCATGGAATACAGAGCATTCACTGGACGTGACAAGAATCTCTTTGTGCCTGCAGGCATTTTGCTAACGGTCGCTGTAATCCTGACTTTCAATGTTATTTTCCCGGGCTTCATAATGGGAGGCGGCTGGGCGCTATTCATAGCCGCTCCTGCCGTTGGCCTCTTTCAGTCGTATTTTGCCGGAGTTGAAAAGGATAATGGCATTCTGGTTGCGGCATCGTTCTTATCGGCAATCTCCATACTCTTTCTGCTCATAGCACTGGCGCCGAAAGTGCTTGGAATTTTCATAGGAATCTCGCTGCTTGCAGTTGGAGGGTTGGTAGTCTACAAAAATCTGAGATCTGTTAAGAGATAGGAGGAGTCTGGATGAAAGCCATGATTTTAGCAGCCGGAGCCGGAACAAGATTGAAACCGCTGACGAACAGGCTGCCAAAACCGATGCTTCCCATTATTGAGAAGCCGGTTATAGAGTTTATTCTTGAGCTGCTTGCCAAGTATGATGTGAATGAGATAATGATCAATCTCTCTCACCTCGCAGGAGTACTTCAGAATTATGTAAGGAGCGGGTACAGATATGGTTTGAGAGTCGGATACTCCTTCGAAGGGCATTTTGAGAAGGGGCAGCTGGTGCCTGAACCCGTTGGTTCGGCTGGAGGATTGAAGAAGATTCAAGAAGAGTCCGGCTTCTTCAATGAGACATTTATTGTACTTTGCGGCGATGCGATAGTAGATTTCGATCTAGCAAAGGCGTATGAATTCCACAGGGCAAGCGACTCTGTAGCGACAATTATTTCAAAGAAAGTCGAGAGAGACAAGATTCCCAACTACGGAATTATCGTCTGCGATTCGGCGGGAAGGGTCGAATCTTTTCAAGAAAAGCCGGCGGTTGAAAAGGCCAAATCGAATCTCGCTAACACGGGCATCTATATATTTGAACCCGAAGTCTTCAACTACATCCCAAAGAATCAGTTCTTCGATATCGGCGGTGAGCTTCTTCCCCTGCTTGTTCAGAAGAGAGAAAGGGTCTTCTCGCTCGACACGAAGATAGACTGGTATGACATAGGAAGGAACTCCGATTATCTCGAGATACTCGGCGCGGCTCTCGAGGGAAGGATAAAGGGCTTCAAACCTTCCGGAAGAGAAGTGACCGAGGGTTTCTGGAGAGGTACGGGCTCGGTCCTTGAGAAGAGCATTAAGATCATCACCCCGGTATATGTTGGGGCGGGTTCGATAGTTGAAAAGAACGTAAAACTAGAAGGGCCGGTAATGATTGGATCCAACTGCAAAATCCACAGCGGCGTTGAACTGAGTAACGTCTTTGTGGGAGACTATACACGGATCAGACCCGGTTTCAAGGGAAAGAATTTATTGATCACATCTGAGTACTACGTGACAGTAGACGGGAGCGGGGGAAGTATCTCCGACTCGAATCTCAAGAATTACATCTCAGATGTGAGGTCTTTGGAAGGCAACTCCACTGTCCACTAGAGAGCTATCTTTAATCGTGCTAGAATTGTCCATACGTTTTTTCTAGGAGTTGCTAATTTTGAAAATTGTCAAAGTCAAGAGCCGTCACGAGAGGAAAGAGTTCATTGAGCTCCCAAGGGGACTATACCGCGATTACCCCCTCTGGGTACCTCCTTTAAGCCATGAAATTAAAGCGGTTTTGAAAAGCAAGAGCTCACAGCTTCTTGCGAACGGTCCTCACGATTTCTTTGTGGCAAAGAACGGAAGTAGTGTAGTGGGAAGGCTCGCCGTGGGCATAGAACAGGTTATGAACCGCGAGAAGTCCGTGGAGCATGCATACTTCACGCTCTTTGAGTCGGTAAACGATAGGGCCGTTGCCGACGCCTTGCTTAGGACTGCCGAAAGCTGGGCAAAGAGCAAAGGCATGAAGTATCTGAAGGGACCTGTTTCCCCTACTAACGGCGACGATTATAGAGGCCTACTGATAGATAACTTCGAAGATCAACCTGCCGTTATGATGCCTTACAATCCCCCCTACTATGTTGACTTTTTTGAAGACTTCGATATTTACTTGAAATATCTTGCCTTCAGATACGATCTTGAGCAAGTCATATCCGAGCGCGAGATAAAGTTTACCGAGATCGCAATGGATCGCTACGGGTTCCGCGTTGAAGAGGCCAATTTCAAGCGGCTAAAGGATGTCGCCGCGGATCTTCAGAAGATCATGGAAGAATCTATCCCGAAGTGGGAAGAGGACGTTCTTCCTCCCACATATGAAGAACTGTGTGATATGGCCAAGACACTCAGGACGGTAGCCGATCAGAGAATGGTAATCATCGCGAGATCAGGAGAAAGGCCAATAGGGTACTTTGTTGCGCTGCCGGATTTCAGCCCGCTCATTCGCGAGATTGACGGCAAGCTACTCCCCTTTGGCTGGTATAAGCTGCTGAGTAAGAGAAAATCTCTTGCGCGCGTAAGAGCGGCGATACTCTTTGTCGTTCCCGATTTCAGAAACAAGGGCGTGCCTTCGGCCATGTTCTTGAGAGCGTACAGAAATATCCAGAATATGGGTTTCGAAGAAATCGAAGGATCATCGATCAGCTCAATGAACGCCACGATGATCGCAAATGCCCGGCGTGCCGGAGGCCAGGAGTACAAACATTACATAGTCTACGGAAAGAGCCTGCTGAAGAGACCGCTTTCACTCAGTGAGATATACGGGATTGCTGCGAGCAAATTTGTTCCAAAAGTCCAACAGACTTCTGAAACTCTTCTTCAAAGGATCTAAACTCGGTAGAAAGTTCCGATGTGCAGGGCTTCCGATCGTCTATGAATTCGAGAAAATTAAAGAGTTTTTTGTATCTGGTCATGTATCTGAGATCCCTTTCGCTCTCGAACTTAGCTGCGCTGAACGCCTTAATGACTTCAAACATTAGAGATGAAGGCGAGTAGGGAACCAGCCTCTCGATCTGGAGGAAGGCAGCCATCTCTTCGAGCATTCCGGTAACGAGATGACAGGTCCTGGAGTAGGGTTGCTTCGCAATGCTTTCCAGCCAGGGAATGAATTCCCGGTAGTAGTGGTATTCTGCCGTCTCGCCTTCGACACCTACAAGCCCCAGAAGTCTTAGCGCCTCAATTCTCGACTCTTCTTCTAGTGATAGAAAATGAGCTCTCAAGGGATCGTCATCTCCTAGAATGAAATAGCTATCACCCCGTAAAACACCGAACTTCTTCATTGTATCGAGATAACCACAAATGAGATACTTCTTCGAGACCTCAGGATCAAAGGTCATTACTGTCCCGAATTGCTCTGAAGGTTCTATCAACGTGACCTTCATTCCATCGGTGAAGATGTTTATAAAAGCGAGAGCTTCTCCAAAGTAGATTCCAATAAGGTCGACTGCGACAACCTCTTCGTGGCCTCTCTCCTTTGCCATGAAAAGAGGGAAGTTAGAATAGACGCCTCCGTCTATGAAGACCTCTCCGTTTATCTTTTCACGCGTGAAGGCGGGAAAGTTTGCGCTTGCCAGAACAAAATCGACCAGCTTTCCCTCTGGGATAAGGTCTTTGTACATTGCGTAAGGTCGCAAGCCACTGAGAGAGTAGAGAACGATTCCAAGTTCTACATCGCTCGCTATTACCTTTTCCTCAACGATCATTTCTTTCATCTTGGTTCTCATGGGTTCTATGTCTATTCCATTTTCGGAGGTGAGAGTTCTCATTGCCGAGGCAAGCTCCATCGCATCCAGGCCCAGGAGATTTCCCTGGATCAGTTCGTACAAATGAGGAGAGGCATTCATAAGCTCCAGGTAATCTATGCTGCACCACGCATCTCTCGCAGCCTCAAAGCCCTCACTGATAAGACCGGCCGCGTTGATTGCCCCTACAGAGGAACCGTAAATGGCATCGATTTCCAAACCGAGATCAAGCAAGGCGCCGTAAACACCGATTTCATAGGCCCCTCTACCTCCGCCGCCAGAAAAGTCCACTGCAACCGAGGCAGCAGTGACCGCAAGTAGAATTACCGAGAAAACTAGAAGCGCTCTCTTCATTTCTCTTCCCCCAGATTTCTCCAAAGTTGTATGAAGGATTTGATGATATTATTATACATTGGAAAGGAAGAGACTCAGAATCCATATTTAATGAACCCATCACGAGTTCTCTCTCGAAATGGTGTATCATATTAAGTTAGTTTACCGGACTAGTGAGGCGATTGTTTTGATAAGAGACTTCCTGAAACACAACTGGCCAAGGTACGTTTATGGCGCTATTTTTCTTATTCTTGTCGATTTGCTAATGTTGATTACTCCAAGAGTGATTGGATTGATAGTAGATGAAATCAGAGGTGGTGCCCAGGACCTAGGTTTTGTCAGACTGCTTATATTTGCCGTTATCGGGGTTGCCTTCGGACTTTTCATAACGAGATTGTTCTGGCGGGTCTTCATAATGGGGGCGGCAAGAAAATTCGAGTACTACGCTCGAAAGACACTCTTCGAGAAGCTTCTGACGCTTCCACCAACCTTCTATGACAGGACGAGGGTCGGTGATCTTATGGCCAGATTCACGAACGACGTGAATGCCGTGAGAATGGCTATGGGTCCTGCGATTGTCATGATCATAGATGCCGTCTTTCTCGTAACTGTAACGATCTTTGCAATGGGGCTTTTCACGAACTGGAATCTGACATGGATCTCAATCGCTCCGCTTCCGGCGCTGGCTATCGTTTCAACCTTCTTTGGAAAGATGATTCATAAGAGATTCAAAATGGTCCAGGCATCCTTTTCCGATCTTACAGATACAATTGAAGAGTCCATCTCGGGAGTCCGGCTTATAAAGAGTTACGGAATCGAGGACCTTAGAAATGGAACTCTCTCCGATAAGTCAGATACGTATGTAGAGAAGAACATGACTCTGGTAAGGGTCTGGGGAATGTTCTTCCCGCTGATTCAAACTCTCTCTATGCTTGGTACTGTGCTGGCAACATTGTTTGGAGGACGTATGGTAATACTGGGTCAGATAACTCTAGGAGAGTACATCACGTTCACTTCGTACCTGGGAATGCTGGTCTGGCCGATGACGGCCTTTGGCTGGGTGATCAACATCATCCAGAGAGGACGCGCCTCTTACAGAAGGCTTATGGAAGTCCTTGAAGAGGATAACAACATAACTACCGATGACCCTGTAAAAATCGACGAATTTGAAGGTCATATAGTCATGAAGAACCTCACCTTCACCTACCCGACCGGAAGCAGACCTGCCCTTGAAAACATTGATTTCGAAGTCAAACCCGGCTCTAAGATAGCCATCGTCGGAACCACTGGCTCGGGAAAGTCGACGATTGCAAAATTGATCGCCAGGCTTTACCCCGTTGACGAAGGGATGCTGTTCATAGATGGAGTGGATATAAATAAACTGGAACCTGAGGCGATAAGAGAAAATGTTGCTTACGTTCCGCAGGAGACGTTTCTCTTCTCCGAGACCGTTGGAAACAACATTCGTTTCGGAGACATGGGAATATCCGACGAAGAAGTTAAAAAGTACGCGAGCATCGCCTCGATTCATGAGGATATCGAAGGCTTCAGCAACGGGTACAAAAGCATTGTGGGTGAAAGAGGCGTGACCCTTTCGGGAGGTCAGAAGCAGAGGATTTCTATAGCAAGGGCACTCATAAAGGAGGCACCACTCGTTGTGCTCGATGATTGCCTTTCGGCCGTCGATACCGAGACTGAAACGGAGATTCTAAAATCCTTGAAGGACTCCGAGGACACCAGATCGATAATCGTCATCTCTCACAGGTTAAAGGCCGTGGTGGATTCCGACGAGATTTATGTGCTCCATGAAGGCAAGGTAGTCGAGAGGGGAGTACACTCCGATCTAGTTCAGGGCGGAGGTCTTTACCAGAGGATGTACGACAGACAGATGTTAGAAGAAAAGCTCGAGGAGGAATAGCATGGCCGAAAACGTATACAGCGAAGTAGAAGAGAAACTTAAGGTTGAAGACTGGCGAGTCGTCTTCAGGCTGTGGAAGTACACGAAGCCCTATGTTGCTATTCTGATTCTCAGTTTGATTTTGATCGGAGCCTCCTCGGCGCTTGATCTCCTTCCACCGCTGCTGATGAGAAGAGCAATAGACAACTACATGGACAATCAGTATTCGCTGGTCGTGGTTGAAGAAAACGGTTCCTTTAGCTTCGCGGAATCCGATGAAGGAGCCTTCTATCTCCAACAGGATGAGTCGGGTCTCTACAGTGTGACCGACGGTACGACAAGTTATCCGATAACCGAAGAACAACTCAGAGACTTGAGGGTGCAAGACCTTAACGGGATAGGTCAGATAGCAATCTTCATGATCCTGATCCTCGTCTCGCTTTTCTTCGTCAATTACGGGCAGGTCTATGCAACATCCTACATGGGACAGAAGATAACTCATGGTATCAGGGTGGACCTCTTCCGGCATCTTCTGAGAGTGCCGATGAGGTTTTTCGACACGAATCCCAGCGGAAGATTGGCGACTAGGGTTGCTAACGACACGCAGAATCTTGCCGAGTTCTTTACAAGTGTCATTACGTCGATGGTGAAAGACGTCCTCCTGCTGGGAGGAATCATCATAATAATGCTTAACCTATCTACCTACCTGGGATTGATCACAGTGGCCATTCTTCCGATCATTGCTGGAGCGATCTTTGTTTTCCGTTACTTCGACAGGATAGCCTATAGAAAGGTGAGAACGCGCCTTGCGATAATCAACGCCTTCCTTGCCGAGCATATCTCCGGCATGTCTGTCACCCAGGTCTTCAATCAGGAAGTCAGGAAGAAGAGCGAGTTCGATTCGGTTAACAAGAGCCACCTAAAGAGCCTTTTGGAACAGCTCTGGGTATTTGCCATTTTCAGACCGCTGTTGGATCTTCTTTATTATGTGACCATAGCTATCGTTATCTGGTTTGGCGTAAAAAGCATTCTGGGAAACACGCTGGCCTTCGGAGTGCTTGTTGCCTTCGTTTCGTACATCGATATGTTCTTCCGACCGCTGAATGACATCGCAGAAAAGTACGACATTGTACAGAATGCGCTTGCCTCGGCCGAGAAGATCTTCAAGCTGATGGACGAGACCGAAGAGACATACAATCCAGACGAGGCTGCCACGAAAGCACTCGAAGGAAGCGTTGAGTTTGAAAACGTGACCTTCGCGTATGACGGTGAGCACAAAGTGTTGAAGGACATCAGCTTTGGAGTTAGGCCGAAGGAAAAGATCGCCTTCGTCGGCGAAACCGGAGCCGGCAAGACCTCGATCATCAGCATTCTCACCGGACTGTACAAGATTCAGGGCGGCCAGATAAGGATAGATGGCAAGAACATCTACGACTACAATCTCCAGAGTTTACGCAAGAAGGTTGGAGTTGTACTACAGGATGTCTTCCTCTTCTCAGGAAGTATTCTCGATAATATTCGTCTCTTCGACGAGACGATTTCGAGGGAGAAGGCCATAGAGGCTGCAAAGTACGTCTATGCTCATCACTTCATTGATCGCCTTCCAGATAAATACGATTCAGTAATCCTTGAAAGAGGGGGCACATTGTCTGCCGGAGAGCGACAGCTGATTGCGCTTGCCAGGGCCGTTGCCTTCAATACGGATATTCTTGTTCTCGACGAGGCGACTGCGAATGTCGACACAGAGACAGAGGCTCTAATTCAGAAAGCTATGGAGAGAATTTCAAAAGAGAAGACAATGATCACGATCGCTCACAGGCTTTCCACCATAAGAAATGCAGACAGAATAATGGTGATTCATAAAGGTATGCTTGTAGAGTCGGGAACTCACGATGAGCTTCTCTCAAAGGGAGGAATATACTCGGATCTCCACAGACTGCAGTACGAGCTTGGAGATATCGCTTAGGAGTCTGATCTCTTTTCCTGGTCAGCGCCGTCTTTGAGTTCTTCGGAAGTGTTCTCTTCGATGTCGCTTGTATCCTCCAGAGAGGCAGGCAGGTCGAGCTTCAAAGGCTCGTCCTCAGGTCTTCTCTTTTTAGGCCTGAGTTGAAGCATGGGGAATTCATACGGTCTCGTAGCCATTCTTCTTCCCACAGTAGACATGACGTTGAAGAAGACCTGAGGCACAGTCTTGATCTTTGTCGTCTGCACTCTCTTGAGAAGAAGAAACGCAGTAAACCTGAAGAAGGAGCCCAGAAGGAAGATCACCTGGATTCCGTAGAAGTCGATGCCGAAGATTGTAATGCTTTTTCCCTTCAGATAGGAAGCAACTAGTCCTCCGAGAAGTGAACCTCCCAAAGCGCCAATCCCATTCAAAAAGGCCTGCACTGCGACGTAGGACTCAACTGACTGGCCGCGTATCATGCCCATCATCATTGTGAAGATACACAGGTTGATTGCGCTCCATACAATCCCAGTTACTACCGCATCTACGGGCAGTAGAATAGCCGCCGTCTGAGGGGTGACAAAAATCCACATAAGGGCGAGAATCGTTGCTCCAAGTACTCCAAATTCCGCAACCGACTGGTGTCCTATCTGGTCGGATATCTTGCCCCAAACAACGTACATCATCATGGAGGCAAGTGAGGCGACTATACTCATAACACTCAGATACGAGTAGCTGATCTCGAGATTCACAAGCTGGTGGTAGGCGTAGAAAGGTCCGGAGATAGTAATAGCGAAATTCCATACTACAGCGAACTTCAGGTACTGCCTGAATCTGAGATTACCAAACACTTCCTTGAACACTCTTCCCTGGCCAAACGTCTTCACTGGAGGAGCATAGTGGCTCTTGAGAAGAACAATCGTTATTACTGCAAATACGCTTGCCATAGAAGTTACAATAACAAATCCCAAAGAACCCGTATAACGGTCCAGTATGAACGAGTACAAAGGAGTTATAAGCATTGTGCTCAGAGATAGAATCAGATTACGTCTACCAAAATATTTACCTGTCTTTTCGGGATCGATCACGTCTCCCATTATCGAAGCCCAGAAAGTGCCCACAAGAGAGTTACCAAACGCAACTGAAGAAAGGAGAATCAGCAGCAGCGATTGCGATTTAATCCCCAGGGCAAGTGTAACGGGAATAAAGGCAAGTGGTATCCTCCCGATAAGTGCGCTGAAAAGCATCGCCTTTTTCCTGTCCTTGAAAAACTTCATCACGAATGGCGCAAGCAGCTGAACTAGTTGAGCAAGCGTAGGGAGAACTCCAATTATGGCGATTAGCATCTCAGAAGCGCCGTATTCAAGAGCTAGACCGGTTACTATGAAGCCTTGAGTAACCAGAAAGGCCATGTTGAAGAACGAGCCCTCGAAGATCGCAAGTTTTCTCGTTCTCTTGTATTCAGGTTTGTTGTAGCCCAAGTAGTCGTCCATTGCCTCTCCCGCCAGATCAAAATCAGCTGATTCACTTGAGAGTTTATCATTGAAAGCACTGCGTATGTGGCACTATCCCAAACTCTTTCGTTTCATTTCCTGTACACAGATAGTAAAGGGATGCTTTTCTCTCGCCTTCTCGTGAGCGCAGCGAAGATCTCGACAATGCTCTTTCTCGGTTGCTCTTTTCGGCGAACGGATCCCTGCTCTTGGAAGGTTAACGGAGGACGTCTCCTCAAAGCCTACATCGGGTCTTTGATTTCAAGCGTATATCGATTTCAAGACTCGAGATCCCGATCAGTTGCACATCGGGATGACGGTCTTTTCTAGCTTTGTGTCTGGCATGCTTCCGGCCAGGATCTCGATCTTTGAAACAGTTGCAAGAGACAAGTTGCGAGTTGAATAAGAAACGGTTATCCGTTATCGGTTCGCCGTTCTCCGACAAGAATGAAAAGAGCGGTAAAGGCGTGACTAGGGTCTTGGCTTTTCACAGCGTACAACGGGTTTTCTGCTCTTAAGCGTTGTTCTTTCCAGCGCTCAGCGGGTCTTCGTTCTTAAGCGTACAGCGGAGTTTCTGGCGCAGAGAACATCTCGACAATGCTCTTTCTCGGTTGATCTTATCGTAGGACGGCTCTTCAAAGCGAAAAGCGGTTCTTCAATCGCAAAACGGCTCTTTGGCGAGCGATCTTACACAGAAGGAATTTGGGATACGTTGCCCCCTACGATGAGTTAGTTATATGATCATTATCCATGGTCTGTGAACCCGGAAGCTTTCGAACCTGACTTTAACCTTCGGGAAGTCTTCTCCGAGTGTTACAAACTCCGCAGTACCGTCAGGATTAAGAAGTACGGTGTCTTCACTGAACAGACCGCCTATCCTTGGACAAAGTACATAGCTGGCAGGAGATCTTATCTCAATCAATGAGTTCGGAGCAAATGAAAATCTTTTCTGAATGTAACCGATACTTCCCCCAGGGCTGAAGTGTGTTATCTCATCTACCGCATTAAGAGCAATATATGCGTTTCTAATCTCTTCGTATACTTCGCCCATGCTCTTTGCCCTCATTATCGCAACAGCAGCCTTGGCGGCAACGCCGGAGGCTCTCTCGTGCTTCTCCTCAATTGCTTGAGGCAACGCTCCAAAATGGAAGTATCTGCTGAGAGAAACGGAAAGTCCTTGCTTCCTTATTGTCGCCCTGAGCATCAAATAACGGTCTATCTTTTTTGCTGTTGAAACCGGATAAGGAGACTTTGTGATTCTCTCATCGGAAGCTACGCACAAAGTTGGAGCTTCAAGTCCTGACTCGATAAAGATAGCCCTCAATACTTTTTCGATTTCCAGCTCCGTCATACCGGGTTGCAGTTCAGGTGCAAACTCGCACAAGATATTCTCAGTAAGCTTTCCAACTACTCTCAGACGCAATATCTCTCGATCGTCGAGAATTTGCATTTTCTCATAGAAGGACTTTTCCAAAGGCACATAGTTTGAGCAGGAGTGAAAACATTCACAATCAACTGCGGTCTTTCTGAACTTTTCACATATTTTGCTTATTGTCTCCCTGCAGTTTTTATATTCATCGATAGCAAGTATCTCAATCCCCGCCGGAAGAATCTCGTCCTTGATTCTTTCAGCATCGTAGCTTGGACTAAGTGCAACTACCATCGATTCCGTGACTAGAAGCCAGAAAGCTCCGAAGTCAGCCGAAGTGTCTATTCTCGGATCGACCTCGCCTTTGAAGAACCACTGAATATTCGAGTTTCTTGTCAAGAGGACTGCTTCTACGGAAGCTTCCCCGATGTATTCTCTGACAACCTCGTGTCTAGTCAAACACACCCCTCCACCTCACATTAAACCTATTCTATCAGAGGAGACAATATATATTCAGCGAATATGCACTGATAGACTTTCATACTTCGGTTCCTTGTTCCGACGGAATTTGTAAGCATTCAAAATAGACTTCCGTTCTTAGTGATATGGTATAATTGCTGTGATTTCTGTAGTTGTTGTATAGAGCAGTTCTGCAATGATTGCTGTCGATTCCTTATATAGGTTATCATGCGAGGAGGGGATAAAATGCAAATTGGTGAGTATGTTAAAAGCGCCGACTGGAAAAGCGAAAAACACGTGCCGGTTATTGACATTCCTGAAGCTATTAAGCCGGGTGAAGCATTCAATGTAGAGATCACGGTGGGCAAAGAGATTTCTCACCCAAACACTATCGAGCATCATATCAAATGGTTCGATCTGTACGCAATCTATGATGATGGCCAGTTTCTGATTCATCTGGGTCACATCGAGTTCACTCCTGTAACAACACAGTCTAAGGCAGTTTTTAATGTGAAACTTGAGAAGTCAGGTTCTCTAATCGCCACCTCTTACTGCAATATACATGGTCTCTGGGAGAGCAGTAAGAGAGTTGATTTCTGATTAAGGAGGTTGGCACGATGAAGTACAGATGCACTATCTGCGGTTATATTTACGATCCCGAAATTGGAGACCCCGATAACGGCGTAGATCCCGGGACCACTTTTGAGGATGTTCCAGAGGATTGGGTTTGTCCGCTTTGCGGAGCTAGCAAAGACGACTTCGAACCAGTCGACTGAGATGAGGCGGGAGAATCACTCCCGCTTTTCTTTACCTCAACGGGGGTGTTATTGTGAAAGATTATGTGATAGCCCTTTCCGGCGAAGCCGGGCAGGGGTTGAATACAATTGGCGATATGCTTGCACTAAGTCTCTTCAGAAATGGCTACTGCATCTTCACAGACAAGAGTTACCACTCAAGAATAAGGGGCGGAGAGTACGTCTACAGAATTCGGATCTCGGAGTCTCCTCTTCACTCGATGCGACAGGAGTTCGATCTAATAGTTTCTCTTAGCAAGAATACTACGCTTTCACAGCTAGAGTACTTCCACGATGGGACAACTCTTGTGTTCGATTCCGACTCAGATCGTGTAACACAGGAGGATGTCGATTTCAGGCTTAATGTGAAAGACTTTCCCTTCAAATCGATCGCCAAAGAGGCCGGGGAACCAAGAGCTCAGAATGTTGTTGCACTGGGTGCTATCCTCAGCCTATTCAAAGTAAAAAAGGAGATCCCTTCTCGACTCATCGAAGAGGTCTTCTCCGGAAAGGAAGAGGTAATCAAACCAAATCTCGAAGCGTTGAAGAAAGGTTACGATCTTCCTCTGTCGATAGAGGTACCCGATTTTGACGTCCAGGAGCACGACTACTTTCTGATGAACGGAACTGAAGGTACAGGTTTGGGAGCGATAGCTGCCGGCTGCAGATTCCTCGCTGCATATCCCATGACACCAGGTACGGGAGTCATGACATTCCTTGCCGCAAACGCTGAGAAGCACGGAATTGTTGTTGAACAGGCCGAAGATGAGATTGCTGCAGTGAATATGGTTATCGGTGGCGCATTCGCGGGGGCTCGTTCTCTTGTCACGACTTCAGGAGGCGGTTTTGCGCTCATGCAAGAAGGTGTCTCACTTGCCGCGATGACTGAGACTCCTCTGGTTATAGTCGATGCTCAGCGTCCAGCTCCGGCAACTGGTCTGCCGACGAGAACGGCTCAAGAAGACCTCCTCTTTGTCGTAAACGCCGGACATGGAGAATTTCCGAAGTACGTTGTCGCACCAAGAACCCCCAAAGACGCCTTCGAGTTAACTGAAAAGGCGTTCTTCATTGCCGACAAATATCAGATTCCTGCGATCATTCTACTAACCGAATCGCTCGTAGACTCCTCGGCAACCGTAGAAGCACCTATACACAAAGACGAGTTGCTCGAGAGGTTCATTGTTGAAGGAGACGAAGGATACCGAAGATTTGAGATTACCGATGACGGCATCTCTCCAAGAGCAGTCCCCGGAGGTAAGGCTTTGGTTAGGGTAGACTCCGATGAACATGATGAATATGGGTTCATAACCGAGGACCTCAATATAAGGAAGAAGATGGTCGAGAAGAGAATGAGAAAGATTGATGCTCTGCTCGGTGAACTTGCCGCTCCCGCCAAGTTCAATCTCGATGCCCCCTTGATTCTAATAAGTTGGGGCGACAGCTGGGGAGCTATCGACGAGTTTACTGTTGGCAGAAAGGATATTGGTTACGTCCACTACACCGAAGTCTTTCCAATCGATCCCGAGATTAAGGAAGAACTGGAAGGGAAGAGACTTGTTACCGTCGAAGGGAACTTCACGGGGCAGTTTGCCAGTTTACTGAGGTCGAAGACCGGTCTTCCTATTGAGCACATAGGTAGATACGACGGCCGTCCGATCAGCGCAAACTGGATAGAGAAGACGCTCAAAGAGGAGGGGATTATATGAGTTTTTTGAGAGAAGTTGACCCGGCATGGTGTCCCGGATGCGGGAACTTCCCCCTCAGAATGAATCTTGCGAGCACTCTCGAGGAGATGGGGGTAGATAAGTCTCATTTTGTGATGGTAACCGGAATAGGGCAAGCCGCCAAGATGCCTCACTATTTGGATATCAGTTTCTTCAACGGACTGCATGGAAGAAGCCTTCCAGTTGCCTTTGCAATAAAGGCAGTGAATCCGGAACTCACAGTTATTGCCGAGTCTGGAGACGGAGACATGTACGGTGAGGGTGGAAATCATTTCATTCATGGAATTCGAAGGAATTTCGACGTTACTGTTCTGATTCATGACAACCAGATTTATGGCCTCACAAAGGGACAGGGATCTCCGACTACCGGTAAAGGCCAGAAGACAAGTTCTCAGCTGCAGGGTGTTATAAACGAGCCGTTGAATCCTCTCGCACTGGCGATAACGATGGACGCCGCCTTCGTAGGCAGAACTTTCACTGGTGACAAGGAACACTTCTTCAAGGTCGTTTCTGCTGCGTTCAATCACAAAGGTTTTTCCGTGGTCGATATAATGCAGCCCTGTGTGACTTTCAACAAAGTGAATACGCTCAAGTTTTACAAGGAAAGGCTTTACGACGTGAGTGAAGAGAACGGCAACTACGATCCGACCGATAAGCCAAACGCCTTAAAGAAGGCCCTAGAATGGGGCGAGAAGATTCCTATGGGAGTTTTGTACTTGAACGAAAAGGAGACGTATCACGAACTCCATCCTGTTCTCAAAAAGAAGATCGTTCTGGCAAATGAGAGAAGGCAGATTGATATTTCTGCTGAGATGGAAGCCTTCAGGTAAAGAGCATAGAGATCCAAGTAAATATCGGTGACAGAATCAGGGCCGGAAGAAAGTTTCCGACCTTGATTTCTTTTATTTCAAGCAGTCTGATTCCCAGCCCGAGAAGCATTAGTCCCCCAACACCGGAGAAATCTCCCATGTATTGAGGGGTCTGTAGAAAGGAAAGAACACCTGCAAGAGATACTAGCCCTCCCTGTACAAGGTATACTGCTGCTGCAGAGAGGAGCACACCCTTCCCGAGAGTCGCGGCAAGCATTACAGATGATATTCCGTCCATAAGGGATTTGATGTAAATGAGCTCATTCTCTCCCGAGAGACCTGCACGTAGCGATCCGATAACCGTCACCGGGCCTGCAACGAAGAGAACCGAAGCAGTTATGAATCCCTTGACGAAGTTTGCATCTTCGCTTCTCTTGCCCACAAGTCTCCCTATCTTCTCCTCAATATCAAAGAATTCTCCTATAGCCCCTCCGACAATAAGACTACCGAGCACGACGAGGACGCTGTTGGTATCGAGAAACATGCTAATTCCCAGACCCATTGTCAGGAGTCCTATTACTTGAAAGAAGACCTTTCTATAGCGCTCCTTCAGAAGTTTTCCACCGAAGAGTCCTAGCAATGATCCAATGATTACAGCGACGGTATTGACAATGACAGAAATATTCAACATCTCTTATCTCTCCTAATAAATAGAATCAACTCTTCTTCGCTTTGAGGGAAGCGGCGGAAAAGTTTGTAGTAGTTTAGCAGATACCGCTCCTTCTCTTCAAGTCGCTCCCGATGAAGATTAAGGTCAACATAGTCAGCAACAGTAACAAAAAAGTCAATTCTTCCATCTTTGAGATTCATAACATGTGTCGCTAAGTCCATAAACTCTGCCGGCCAGTGGGTCGCCACTACGACCGTCTTGTTTTCACTCTTTTCTACGTTCAAAATCTTCCGTACGGTTGCGACCGCCTTTTCATCTAGGCCGGATGTCGGTTCATCCAACAAGATGATCTCTCTATCGAGCGCGATTATCGAGGCGATTGCGACAAGTCTCTGTTCGCCGCCGGAAAGAGATAGAGGTCTCCTCGTTCCGAACTCGGCAAGATCAAAGCCTATCGATTCGACTATTTCTTCCAGACCTCTGGAAGCATTTCTTCCCGATCTCCTGATACCGAACTCTATCTCCTCTTTCACCGTGGCGTTGAAAAAACAATCCTCGGGATACTGGAAGATCATCGAGGAGATCGAAGAGAGGTCGCGGGATTCGCAATCAATTGCTCCTTCATCGGGTTCGATGAGACCGCAGAGAAGCTGGAGAAGTGTAGTCTTACCGGCACCGGTCCTTCCAGTAAGTATCACGAAGTCTCCCCGCTTCAAATCAAACGAAATCTTCTCAAGAGCCGGAATCCTCGAGTCCTTGCCCGGTCCCCTATAGGCGAATGATGCTTTACGAACCTTCAGCATGACTGGACTATCTCAAAAGGAACCGACATCCCGGCTTCATAGAATAGCGAAGGAGTCCTCTTGAGTTCTTCAATACCCCCGTCGAAGAGCTTTCTCCTGTTTCCGATTATCACGAAGCGATCAAAGCCCACGACTTCAGAGAACCTATTAGTTGCGAATAGTACAGAAGTCTCTGAACCGACAATTTCTGAAACCGTTTGCAGTATACTCTCTCTATCTTGCCTATCCATCATAGAAAGAGGTTCATCAAGCAGCAGAATAGATGGTTCCGAAATCAAGGCGGCAGCAATGGATACGAGCTGACGCTGCCCACCCGAAAGCGTAAGGATGTCTCGATCCAAAATCTCCGTTAAACCGAATTTCCTGGCACATTGCTGGATTCTTTCGAAAATTCTGTTCCTGTCCAGTTGCAGAGATTGAAGCGGAAAGGCAAGATTCTCTTCCACGGTCGCGCCAAAAAGTGCAGACTCGGGATTCTGAAAGACCATTCCGATTCCGCCATCTAGAGTAATCTTCCCAGAACTGAATCTTTTCAGGCCGGCAATCGTTCTAAGAAGAGTTGTCTTCCCCGAACCATTTCGTCCAAGAAGCGCTACGCTTTCTGCCTTTGAAACATCGAGAGAAAAGCTTTCCAGGATCTTTCTTCCATCGGCATGCACGGTTACAGCTTCAAGAGACAGAAGAATATCACAGCTTTCTCGAGACATAGACTCTTATACCGCCTGATTTCGTCGTAGTAATAACATTTCCGAAAGTCGTTTTCATTATCCCTTCAAGTCTCGACCCGCCTTTATTATGATAGGCGACTATCTGAAGTCTTCCATTTTCAGTTAAGAATTTCGGCGCTTCACAAATCAGCTTTTCCCAAACCGCTTTACCCGCAGCCATGGGTGGATTAGAGAGAATCGAATCGAATCGAAAACCCTCCCATGGATCGTAGAGGTCGCCTTTGCGGATGTCAGCTAGCAGATTGAAGTCCCTCGCATTGATCTTCGAAAAAGTCACCGCCCTGGTATTAGTGTCACTCATGAAAAGCTTTAGGTCGGGGTTTTCAAGTTTGAGGGTTATTCCTATTGGCCCGTAGCCACAGCCCAAATCCAGAAGATTCTCTTGGCCGTCCAAAACACAGTTTTCGATCAGTATAAGAGAGGCCCTATCGGCTTTTCCGAAGGCAAAGACGCCATCCGGACTCTTAAAGGAATACGAATGACCGTTCTTCAGCCTGAACGTGGCGGTTTTAACTCTTTCCGGAGCTTCTGTCTGGTCCGTATAATAGTGCCGAAAGTCTTCTCTCATCCAAGTCTGCCCAGCTTTCTTCCTCCGAGTATATGGAAGTGGAGATGCTCGACTTCCTGACCGGAATCGCTGCCTTGATTGACTATGAGCCTGTATCCGCTGCTTTTTATTCCTTTTGACTCGACGATCTCATTCACCAGTGAGAACAGACTCTTGACGGCTACTCCATCACATTCTGCCAGCTCTTCGAGTTTCGCGATATGCCTTCTTGGAACGATTAGAATATGGGCCGGAGCCGAAGGATTGATGTCGTCAAATGCCACGAAAGTTTCGTTCTCTGCAATGTAACTGCTCTTGATTTCTCCGTTGGCGATTTTGCAGAAGATGCAGTCCAATGATCTCACTCCCTATCAATATAGTGATTCTTCATTATCTCTACAAGTAGATCCGCGGACCTTCCCGAAAGATTCGCGAAGTTCCTGTCGAAGTCTCTATTGGACTGTTCGTCAGCTCTGTCGAGAATAGTCTTCAGGACGATAAATCCGCAACCGTTCTCGTAAGCGACTTTTGCGAATGGTGCCGAATCCATGTCAAGTGCAAGTCCTCCATATGAGGAGTGCACTTCATCTCTTATAGATGAGTTTGCAACTACTGCATCGCCGGATAGAATCTTTCCAAACTTTCCTGCCTTGAAATATACTCTGAGGAACCTCATAAGAAGACTGTCCGATGCCTTCATAACCATCTTACCTTCGCTGAGAGGAAAGACTGTGTCGTACTCCTCGAATTCAGTGCCGACTACAACGTCACCAATTTCCACGGACTCATCTATCCCAGCCGCACCCGAAGTAAGGACCGCAAGTCTTGGGCTGAATCGATCTATCATCTTTTGTGTAATCATTGAGGCCTCGACTTTGCCCACAAACCCTCCACAGGCCACGACTTCGTTATTGCCTATTACTCCTCTGCAGTAGTGCCTTCCAAGAATCTCGCCCGATTCGAGGACAAGCATACTGTCCATCACAGGTCTCACTTCTGGAAGAAAGACGCCGAGAGCAAGAATCATGTCAACACCTCCATAGAGGATTATAACAAATAGGGGACCTCCGGTCCCCTATTCTTCTTCGTCGTCCTCGGCCGATATCTCTTTCACGAGTTCAGCCCAGGATTTGTTCACCTCTTCGAACTCCTCATCTTCAACGGAATATAGGTAGGGATTCTCATCGTCATCGTATTCAACTCTAAAAACAATGTACCCATCTTCTTCTCCGGCCAGTGAGACATCCTGTCCTTCTTCATAGAACTCCTCGACGACCCAGTAAAGCTTTCCATCGCTCTCAAGCTCGGCAATTACGTCGAAATGATGTTCTACTCCTTCTTCATCTGTGACCGTAAATCTGTCAAACTCAGCATCCTCTCCATGATCATGATCACAGTCAGGATCTGTACATTCGTCGCAGTCATGCATTTCAAGTTCTTCTCTTTCTTCCATCATAAACCTCCATTATTTCGCGATTCGGTTCATAGTAACATAGTAACGTTGAAGACGCAACTTGATGACCGATGAATAATCTTATACACTGTATCTGGAGTGTGAAGGCAGTGCTTGAAATCGAGAGAAAGTTCCTCTTTGGAAAAGATTTGCCAGTAGAAATTATCGAAGAGGCAGAAAGACACCAGTTGATTATTCAGTGGTATCTAGACCATCCCGATAGGCGGAGAATAAGACTCGGAGTTGATGAATCTGAGATTTCTCTACTTGAGACCGTGAAATCTGGGAGCGGTCTCATTAGGGAAGAGGAAGAAAAGTATCTCGATCCTGCCAAGATCACCGAGATAGCTGAACAACTCAAGACATCCAGGGCAGTTATTAAATCGAGGCATATTTTTGCTCGCATGCAAGTTGAGGGTGTAATTGACTGGTATCTTCTTCCCCAGATAGGGTATGTTTTTGAAGTTGAAACGTCCAGTCCATTTGTGAGACTTCCCGATCCATGGGAATACTGGATGCAACCGCAAGAAGGGTTTAGAGAAGTCACCGAAGAACCATATTACACAGCTAGATCTCTCGCAGTGGTTGTTCACGACATTGAAAACATCTTTCCTATGAGTTTGCCACTGATTAGCAAAAAACAGATGAAAAAATTTGAGATGCTCCTGAAACTGATCTACTAGAGCCCTAGCCCTTATCTATTTGAAGTGCAGAAGTAAGCAGTTCCAGATAGCTCTTATCGCTGTTCATTGTACGGAGGGACAGATCCACGACGAAAACTCCATGCACTGAAATCTTCTTTCTATTTGAATCTTTGTAGCCAGCTCCATCATGAATAGCGAAGAATCTCCCGTTGTCCTGGCCGAGATAGATCAGCGTATGGCCCGGCATATACAGTGGATTTCCGGGTCTTAGGGACCGCAACTGAACCTTCCTTTCTTCTGAATTTCCCTCGAAGAGAATTTTGTTCTTGGATCCCAGCATTTCCTGAGCCCAAGCATCTCTGGGAAGTACGAGGCCAAAAGAGGCGAAGATATCCTGAACGAATCTCGAACAGTCCCTCCTGTTGTAGAGGCCTCCCCAGCCGTAACGCTCGCCGAGCATCTTGAAGGCTTGATTTAATATCTCCCTGCCGGTGAGCTTCAAGTTCCCGATTCTTACATCTTCGCTCATTCTCACAAGGCCTTTTCGAAAACTCAGCGAGCCCAATCTCTCTCTTGCAGGAATCTTGACTGTGAAACAACCAAATGGTCCTTGCGCATGGAGATTCTCGCTTTCTTCGGGATCCTCAAGAGGGAGTTTGTCTCCCATTTGCAGAAACAAACCCGAAGAATTTAGTTCAAAGGGGTCAGGCTCGATCTCTACTCTGCTGCCAGTTGCAAGGAGGAAGTTACTCGACCGGTAGAAGTTCTGTACAGAGAGCCTGCTTTCCGTAGCGGCAGAATCATTTGCCTTCAGCCAGCCTCTGTAACCTGGGGTTTGAACGAAAAGCCACGAAGTGTCCCTGCTGCGCGCTAGAACCACAAATGGTGTCCCAAGGCTTACAGAAGTCAACTGGAGGCGGTCATTGTCGATATACTCGTCGCAGGAAATGAAATCTGTGGGCAGCGCTCTCAGATGAGTCCTCCGAGTCACGATGCCAAACTTCTCGGCAATATCTTGATCAAGGATAGCGGTAGCATTGTCAACGATGTCTCCGCGAATTCCCGAAGGGACAATCTCTCCTTCATTGCTCAAAAGAGGAGTTTGCATGAAGTGCTCGGGAATTGAACCGTTGATCATTGCTCTTACTTCATCAAACACAAGTCTCAAAGGAAAGTTTTCGAGCTTACAGGCAAATGCAGCGCGACCAGAAGCTTCAGCGCGTGAGATAACCGATCCGTTGAAAGCATGAATCTCATCCTCACTCAGCCACTCTTCATCTGGATCGGTCATCTTCTCGCACCAGAAGTTCGATTGCTGCATCTCTTTTGAAACGTTCTCCGGAAAGACCATGTACCGCTCAGAAGCCTTCTTCATCTTTGAAAACACCCCTTCCCGCTGCCTATTTGATTGCTCCCACTGTAATTCCTTGCAGGAAGTACCTCTGGAAGGCAAGGAAGACAATGATCATAGGAATTGCCGAGTAAGTAGCACTGGCCATTAGATACGAATACTGCATTGGAACCTGTTCCTGCAAGAGAGAGAGTCCTGCCTGAAGAGTTCTCATCTCCGAAGTGTTAGTAACAATCAGCGGCCAGAGGAAACTGTTCCACTGCCCCATGAAAGTGAAAATCCCCAGCACCGCCATTGCAGGCTTTGAAATAGGCACGATTATCTTCGTGAATGTCCTGAATTCGCTTGCACCATCGATTCTCGCCGCCTCGATGATCTCGGTTGGAACAGAGACCATAAACTGTCTCATCAGAAATACTCCGAAGGGAGCAGCAATCGCAGGCAAGATCAGCGCCTGATATGTGTCTACCATACCCATTTTCGAGATCAGGATGTATAGAGGCACAAGTGTTACCTGCGTAGGTATCATCATCGATGCAATGTATATAGAGAAGATCACTTTGCTTCCTGGGAATTTCTTCTTTGCAAGGGCGTAACCGGCCATGGCACAAACAAAGATCTGAGCAAGTGTGACCGTACCCGCAACTATGAAGCTGTTCAGAGTCCATCTGAATATTATCTTCCTTTCGAAAAGGTCCTTGAAGTTCTGGAGAGTAGGATTCTTTGGTATGATATCCGGAGGGAACTTCATGGTCAAAGATGGCTGAGTAAAGGCAGTGGCCACCATCCAGTATAGAGGAATGAAGGCGAGGGAAGCGAGTACTCCGAGAATCACCAAAGAGATCGCCTTTTTTATATTAGTCTTGGTCTTTGCTTTCATAACCGATCACCTCAATACTCCACATTGGATCCCAGCCACTTGAACTGGATTATTCCAAGTACAACCAGGATTGCGAACATAACCATTGACATTGCAGAAGCAAGCCCAAGGTTATAGTTCTTGAAGGCAGTTTCATAAATCAAATAGGCAATTGTCGTTGTTGAGAACTCTGGACCACCGCTTGTCATGATGTAGATATTCGAAAAGGTCTGAAAGTTCGCGATCGTTCCCATAACGAGAGCATAGAGGATAGTTGGCTTCAACAATGGCACCGTGATCTTTCTGAAGACCGTCCATGAGCCTGCGCCTTCCAGTGTGGCAGCCTCAAAGTAGTATTCGGGGATCGATGCCATCGCTGCCGAAAGAAGAACTATAGTCGAACCTCCCCCCATTATTACCTGCATAATTATCAGCGATGGCATTGCCGTCAAGGACCTTCCAAGCCATACTACCGGTTCCAGCCCGAGAACGGTCATAAAATAGTTCAGAAGTCCGAAGTTCGGATTGAAAACCCATAGCCAGATCATTGAAATGATGACGGCAGAAGTAACATGCGGCAGATAGAAGGCCGCTTTGAAAAAAGTTCTTATGCCTTTTCTGAACGGGTAGATGAGCACTGTAACAAGCAAAGCCTTTCCAAGCCATAGCGGAACTACACCAAAAGTGTAGACAAAAGTGTTTCTAAGAGACTTCAGAAAGAGCCAATCGCTCAGAATGCGTTTATAGTTGTCGAACCAGATAAATGTCTGTGAGAAGACGTTGTACTTGAACATACTGAGGTACATGCCCCAGCCAACCGGTACAAGAAAGAATACTGCAAACAGGGCAAAATGCGGAAGAATGAAGAGATATCCCGATCTACCCCTCCACACGTCGTTCAAGGTAGTTTTCCGTCTTATTGGTTTAACTGGAATCTGCTCCAAATCGATCACCCCATTAAACGGGAACAGCCCCGTGCCCTCAGGGGCGGGGGGCTGTTCCCTTCAACTCATCTGCTCAAAAATAGTAAGAGAGTGCCCGGTTCGCCTCGGTCACAAAACTATCGAGGGCCTCCTGAGCGGTCTTTGTCTTACCAAAGGCTCCCTGCATAGAACTGGTGAAGAACTTGGATATCTCCGACCAAGGGAAGCTCTGAGAACCAAAGAAGTCCATACCTGTCTCATCCATTATTCTTGCAAAAGTCTGAGCCTGTTCGTTGAGATAGTTGTCGTTCTGGAAGAGTATCGCATTAACTGACTTTCTCGCCGTAAGATAAGTCAAGCTCTCCAGCAGCGCCGTGTTCTCCTTGTTTGTCAGGAATTTTGCAAACTCCATTACGGCGTCCCTCTTTGCTTTGTCGTTCTGCTTGAAGACAACAAAGCCGCTGGCAGTAGCGTATGACGCACCCTTCTTTCCTTCAACGTGAGGGAATGGGGCAATTACCGGATAGAATGACTCTGTGAGCTGACCGGATTTTACGTATCGTGTGATTCTACCGATCTCGTAAGGACCGCCAAATCCGATGCTCGTTCTGTGAGAATGGAAGTTACCTATAACATCATATACTCCCATCGCTTCAACGGCACTGGGAGCGACCTTGTGTACTTCAACTAGATCGAGAAGGAACTGAAGGCCTGCAACTGCCTCAGGAGTATTGAAAGTAACCTCCGTCTCATCTTCATTAGTCAGTTTCGCTCCATGTGCATAGATGAAATTCATAAGGTTGTGCGTGTCCTGCGCTCCGAAGCTGATTGCATAATGGTCAATCTTGCCGTCGCCGTCGGAATCCCATGTAAGCTTCTTGGCGATTTCGACAAACTCTTCCATTGTCCAGCCCTCTTCTACTATCTTTCGCCAGTCGACGCCGGCCTTCTCGAAATCGGGAGTGTAGAGGAGCATGCTGGTTCCCATGCCATTCGTCCCGAGATTCCATGGCCAGATGTAGTGCTTACCGTCGACATAACCTGTCTCGAGAGCAAGATCGTAGAAGTCTTCAAGGTCTTCGGGAGAGATGTAATCATCGATCGGCTCGAGCAGTCCCGCTCCTACCCATCTGTTGTCCCAAACGGGGCCTTTGAAGATGTCGGGCTGAGTTCCGGTCGCGATGGCCGCAGCCATCTTCTGTGAATACTCCGTGTTTCCGACAACTACGTACTTGACCTCAACGTCTGGATGAAGTCTCATGAACTCCTCGGCAGCCCACTTCGGGAAGTCCTCTTCCGTCGGAGCCTTATCGGCCGGGAAGCCTGGAGGTGCAATTCTCCACGGGTTGATCCACCAGGTGATTGTGATCTTCCCGAGCGCAGAAATTGGAACAGCGAGCATCAACAATACAAGAAGAATAACGCTAAGCCTTTTCATAAAAACACCCCTTTCGATGTGAAGTTAACTCAAAGGTACTCCTTGAGTCTTTCTCGTAGACTCGATGGATCTGTGAATTGAAAAGCGATAATTCCCATATCTGCCGCCGCTTTCACATTTCTTGCCGTATCATCTGTGAAGAAAGCCTCCTCAGGCCCGCAATCCTCTTCATGAAGAATATGACTGTAGAATCGTCTATCGGGTTTCGCAAACCCAATAATGTGCGAGGCGTAGACCCTGTCAAAGATGTTGTAATCGCCTCTTGACCTATGTACCTCGTAATGTGGTTCAATTGTGTTTGTTCCGGCAATCACTCTATATCTCTTACGCAACTGCTTAATTATTTCTATGGTCTCTTCAATTGGGGTGGGCTTGAAGAACATCTCCCAGATATTCGCCGGAACCGGTCTGCCCAGCTTTCTGGAGAGGGAAAAAACAAACTCCCCAACAGTTATCCTTCCGGTCTGCAAGGCAGTAAGGTTTTCCGTCTCGGCAATTTCGACGAAATCGTGTTCAGAAATCCCCAAGAAGTTTCTAATAGCTGGAACTACGCTGGTATTATCGGCTATTACTCCTCCCACATCGAAAACAAAAAGCTTCAAGACGACCTCCCGGAATGTCTTTACAAGAGTACAACGAATGAATATTAACGGCACAAAATGGCTATAACTCCCATTCGTAACAACCCTAAAAAAGAAGATACCAAAGTGTACTTTAATATAATACTATTTTGAGGGACGAGAAATCAAGTTTTTGTGTCGATGGCGACTGGAGAAGGGCGCAAAAAGCAAAGGGCTTTGGTTATAATCAAGATGAATCAACATTTCATGGAGGTGTTTCTTGAACCCTTTAATCTACAACCTCGGTCGATGCGGTCTCTTTGATGGGATCACGGTGGGACAGTTTGAGAGGATATTTGGTTGTGTGAGACACAGAGTAACCTTCTTCCTTCAAGGGGAGTTGATCGAAGAACAGAATGCTCTCTGCGATGAAATGTTGATACTTCTTCAGGGTAGTACCAAAGCTCAAATGCAAGATTTCTCAGGGAAAGCAATAACCATAGAAACGATGGAAGCACCCTCAATTCTTGCATCTGGCTTTCTCTTCGCCACAAAGAACGTAATACCGGTCGACATAGTCTCAACCGACAAGAGCGCTGTTCTGTACATTGAAAGGGATGGAATAATCTGGCTCTGTAGAGAGTATGAGGTTTTTCTGAGAAACCTGCTGAGAGACATGGGGGACAGACTCACCACACTGGCTGAGAAAATCTGGATGCTGTCTCTCAACACGCTTAACCAACGGCTCGCGAATTTCCTTCTGAGACAAAGCGAAGACCTGGGTAACGAGTTTGAGCTGAAGAGCACTAAAGAAGAGCTTGCCGATGCTCTGGGAGTTGCCCGTCCATCTCTTTCGAGAGTATTCGCCAGTTTTGTCGGAGAGAATATAATCAGACCGGAAGGCAAACTGATCAAGATATTGGATAGAGAAGCTCTGAAGAGAATCACGGGCGCTGTTTGAGGAGCTGTTCGATTTGCCAAGCGGTTGAAGCAGTATCAGTTATACTCTTTCCGCGTTTTTAGGATCGCAGATCTAACTCGTAGCGTTCTGGGCCTGGAGTTTCCTTAAGGTCGATCGATGTTTCTAACATGATTTCATTCTGATAGTATTGATGTGTCAAGAGGAGGCGGTGTTATGGAAATAGGGATTTTTGGTCTGCCATTGAGTGGAAAGACTACACTGTTCACCCTCCTAACCGGTGTTGAACCCCATTCAAGTCACAAAAACGAGGCCCATACAGCTGTTGCTAAAGTCCACGATAGGAGAGTAGACGAGCTTTCGAAGATCTTCAATCCGAAGAAGACTGTATATGCAACCGTTTCATTTACGGACATTCCTGGATACGACCTTTCCTCCAACCAGAAGGAAAAGAATCGAGT
This sequence comes from Mesotoga sp. UBA5847, assembly GCF_002432735.1. Lineage (NCBI taxonomy): Bacteria > Thermotogati > Thermotogota > Thermotogae > Kosmotogales > Kosmotogaceae > Mesotoga > Mesotoga sp. UBA5847. The sequence continues at coordinate 26,857 of NZ_DJGL01000079.1, forward strand.
TCTCCAGTTCATACAGAACTCTGAAGCGGTTCTTGCAGTAGTAAGGGCGTTCAAGGACGCCTCAGTTCCCTGGCCAACCGAAGCCTACACACCTGTCAAGCAGCTGGAGACCATAGTGACAGAGCTTCTGGTTCGTGATATGGAGGTAGTTGAAAACCGGCTCGCAAGGCTTGAAGAAGCAAAAAAGAAACGAAAACTTTCAACAGAAGAGGAAAGAGAGATAGAACTTCTTCACCTGATCGAAAAGGGCTTTGAAGGCAACAGCTTTGCCTCCCAAATCGATTTTGCAGAGGAAGACCTGAAGTTGCTCGGTTCGCTCGCCCTCTTCACAGCCAAGCCTATCATCGTTGCAATAAATCTCGATGAAAATCAGTTCTCCTCGGGTGAATATCCAGAGAGAGATTTGCTGCTCTCGAGAATAGACAAGAGTGGATTCGCGCACATAGAACTCTCTGGAAAGATTGAAGCAGAACTTGTGGAACTTTCAGATGAGGACAGGGAGATGTTCATGGAGGAACTCGGAATCTCCGAAAGTGGCATAGAAAGGCTTTCGAGAGTCGTGTATCGACACATGGGACTTATTTCCTTCTTGACCGTCGGCGAAGACGAGGTAAGAGCCTGGACCATAAAGAAGAACACCCCTGCAAAAGCCGCGGCTGGAAAGATACACACAGATCTCGAAAGAAGCTTCATAAGGGCGGAAGTGATACCATACGAGGAATTCATGACAGTGAGGAGTATGCAGGAAGCGAAGTCCAGGGGCATGGTTAAGGTTGTTGGAAAAGAGGAGATAGTCAAGGATGGTGACATCTTCCATGTCCTGGCCAATGCCTGATTTCACCTCTCTGAAGCTTGTAGATACTCACGCTCACATTTCCTTTTCTCAGTTCGACCATGACAGAGGAAGGATAATCGACCAGATAGAAGAGGACACCATCTCTCTTCTTATAGAGGTTGGAACCAATGTCGAGGACTCTCGAAGGGCGTCCGACACCGTGTGCGGTTTAAAGAACGCTTTTTTCTCCGCCGGAGTCCATCCCCACGACAGCAGCGAACTCGATGAACAGGGGGTGCTTACACTTGAAAAACTCCTCTCTCATCCTAAGGCCGTCGCTCTAGGAGAAATGGGCCTCGACTACTTCAGAAACCTGTCTCCAGTCGATGCGCAGATCAACGCCTTCGAAATACAGCTAGAGCTTGCATCGAAACTGGGAAAGCCCGCAATTATTCACGTGCGCGATGCATACAACGAAGCCTACGAGATAATAAAGTCAACAGGATACTTCAACGGAGTAATTCATGCCTTTTCCGGTGATCTCGAGTTTGCCAGGAAGTTTGTCGATCTAGGCCTGTTCTTGGGAATAGGTGGACCGGTGACGTATAAGAAGAACGATGAACTAAGAAGAGTTGCGAGAGAGATTCCCCTTGAGAGGCTTCTCTGCGAGACAGACTGTCCGTATCTTCCACCGGTTCCCTTAAGAGGAAAGCGGAATGAGCCATACTACGTGGGGTATGTTATCGAAGAGATAGCCGCTCAGAAGAATATTCCGGCTGTAGACTGTTCCGTAAAGCTTTTCGAGAACGCTCTCGAGCTTTTCTCACTAAAATCATAGGGAGGTACTATGGGAAGACTCGAAGAGTTCAGGCGTTTCCGAGAGAAAATGAATAACAGAATTCTAGAAACTGGTAATATTGAGACGAAGCGTTTTTTCTCGCTCGATGGAGCCGTTTACAAAGACGGGGCTCTCGATTCGAAAACGAAAGAGCTTATGGGATTGGTCGCTTCTGCAGTACTCAGGTGCGATGACTGCATTGCGTATCATATAATCCAGTGTAAAGCTACCGGTTCAAGTCGTGAAGAGATTATGGAGGCGCTCAATGTCGCACTAGTAGTCGGAGGCTCAATCGTCATACCACATTTTCGCAGGGCAGTTGAGCTGCTAGACGAACTGGAGGCAGAGTAATGCCCGGAAGACTGTTCTTATTCGATGGAACCGCGATTTTCTACCGCGGTTATTATGGAATTGATGTCACCCTCACTAATTCGAAGGGAGAGCCGACCAATGCTCTCTTCGGAACGGCCAGGATGCTTTCGAAGTTCACGAAAGAGAGAATGAAGGAAGGCGACTACGCAATCTTCGCCTTTGACAGAAAAGAAGAGACGAAGCGTCACAAGGCATACGAGGCCTACAAAGCTACAAGAGAAGCGATGCCTGATGCTCTTGTTGCACAGTTGAGGGATATTCCCGAGCTCGTCGAAGCGTTCGGAATCAAGTTCCTTTCGATTGCCGGGCTTGAGGCCGATGATATAGTTGCAACAGCGGCGAAACGTTATAGAAATGGCGTCGACGAAGTGCTGGTCATTACGGGAGACAAGGATCTTCTTCAGCTTGTAGATGATAAGATACGCATTTTGCGTTTCGTTACAGGCCTTACCGATCTCGAGCTTTATGACAAGAAGAGAGTGCTGTCGAAGTTCGAACTCGAGCCAGAGAGGCTTCACGCCCTTCTATCTCTTGCAGGGGATTCATCCGACAACATCCCCGGGATTCCGGGAATCGGAATAAAGACTGCTCAGAAGCTTCTGAAGGAGTATGGCGATATCGACGGCATTTACGAGAACATAAGACAGTTGAGTCCGGGACTTAGGAAGAAGCTAATTGACGGGCTAAACTCGCTGGAATTGTCGATGGAACTTGTCAGACTCTTAGATGATGAAGACTTGAAGATCACTCTGGATGATATAAAATACCAAGGCTACAGAAAGAGTGATCTTCGGAAAGTTCTGCTCAAGTTGGAGTTCTCCTCGATGATCAATGAGTATAGTCTGATCGATGAAGCAGATGACTCGCTTTTGGATATAGACGGATACAGACTCTTGAAGAGCGAAAAGGAGCTCGAAAAGCTGTTTGCCAGGATGCGCGAAAATCCTCTGTTCGCGATTGACCTCGAGACTTCCTCGCTGGATCCTCATTCAGCCGAGATAGTAGGCATTTCTGTCTCTTTTGAGGAAGGGACCGGGTACTATATACCAATCGCTCACAAGTCAAATGAATGGCAGGCTGACAAAGATAAGGTTCTCGAGAGACTAAAAGAGCTGCTCGAAGACGAAGCGACGAAAGTGATCGGTCAAAATCTGAAGTTCGACTATTCGGTACTGTCGGTAAACGGCATTCATCCGGTCGCCCCTGAGTTTGATACTATGATTGCAGCTTATCTGCTCTCTCCGGATACAAAACGCTTTAATCTTGACGAACTGGCGCTGAAGTTTCTTGGATACAAGACGATCAAATTCGAAGACCTTATGAAGAGGAACCAGTTGGGCACTGATTTTTCAAAAGTGCCGCTGGAAGAGGCTGCACGTTATTCTGTTGAAGATGCAGACATCTCTCTGAGGCTTTCTGGTGTTTTGAGAAAGAAGATATACGAACAGGAGCTCGAGGAGATTCTCAGAGACATAGAGTTGGCTTTGATTCCTGTGCTTGCCGATCTAGAATTGAATGGAGTGTACTTCGACATTCCCTCGCTCAACGGCCTGTCAAAGAAGTACGGAAAGATTCTTGACAAGATTCTTGAAGATCTCTTCACTTTGACCGGGGAGCAGTTCAATCCTAACTCTCCTTCTCAAGTGGGTCGTGTCCTTTTCGACAGACTGGGACTCGCTCCTTCGAAGAAGACCAAGAGCGGCTCTTATTCAACAAGCGCGGACGCTCTTGAAGAGCTCGCAGGGGAACACCCGGCGGTTCAGAAGCTTCTTGACTACAGGAAGTACCAGAAGCTGAAGGGAACGTATCTCGATTCGCTTCCTGCTCTTGTGAACAGCGTGACGGGAAGAATACACACAAGTTACCATCAGACGGGAACGGGAACGGGAAGGCTTTCAAGCAGTAATCCAAATATGCAGAATCTTCCAATAAGAGATGAAGAGGGAAAGGAAATAAGAAAGTGCGTTGTTCCCCAGAAGAAAGGCTGGAAAATAGTCAGCGCAGACTATTCTCAGATTGAGCTCAGAATTCTCGCACATCTTAGCCAGGATGAGCAATTGCTAGATGCCTTCAAGAACGAGAGAGATGTTCACAGCCTCACTGCTTCAAATCTTTATGGAGTCAAGGGAAGCGATGTAACAGAAGAGCAGAGGAGAATAGGAAAAATGGTGAACTTCTCGATAATTTACGGCATCTCTTCTTACGGACTTGCAAATAGGCTGAAGATCCCTTCCAATGTCGCCGAGGAAATGATTTCCAATTACTTCAAAGCCTATCCACAGGTAAGGTCCTTCATTTCCAATACCATCTCTGAGGCCAAAGAGAAGGGCTTTGTCAGAACTATGTTTGGAAGAAGGCGAGAGATACCGCAGTTTAAGACTAGGAATCGAAACGTCATTCAGGAAGGCGAGAGAATTGCCATTAACACTCCTATTCAAGGAACAGCTGCAGATATAATGAAGATGGCTATGATAAAGATCTATAAGCTTCTCAACGAAAACAGCATGGAGAGCTTTGCCATTCTTCAGGTCCACGATGAGATGGTTTATGAAGCTCCCGAAAGTGAGCTTGATAGACTCAAAGAGATTCTGAAGGAGGGAATGTCAAAAGTTGTAACTTTGAGTGTTCCTCTGGATATCGAAATCTCTGTAGGTGACTACTGGTGTTGATAAGGAGAGCAAATACAGTTGAAGGATAAGAGAAGTAAGATCGACTGGACGGCTCTCTCATCGCTCTATCAGTTTGCAGTTATTGTAATTGCTAATATAATGGTCTCGGGAGGTATTGGTTACCTAGTTCATAGATTCGTCGGAATGGATAGACTCTGGATTTCGTTTTTCATGCTTTTCGGAGCTTTTTCAGGCATATATAATGGGATTAGATATTTGATGAAAGAGGCAGAGAGATATGACAGAAACAAGGACAATGATGATCAAGACATCGATAATACTGGCAGTCCTGGCAATGGTTGAAAGCGCCGTCCTTGCATTAACACCTCTGGGCGAGTCAGAACTGGGTGTCTTCTACGGAACATTGTTTGCCATGATCGGTTTGCTCCTGCTAAACTATGATGCACACACTCTAATCAGGGAAAAGAAGAGGGTTCCCGCTGGCTTTATTGCAAGATACGTGCTGTACGGTATCTGTTTTGCAACTGCAGCCACCATCTCCCTCGAGTTTTTTCTTGGAAGCTTTCTCGGAGTGATGAATCTGAAAATCGCCGCAATTGCTTTTGGGGGGTGGCTCTGTGAAACTTAATCTCACTAAGTCTGACAAGATCTTCCTCGGGGTTGTCTTTGGCGGATATGTTGCAGTGATTATCTATATAGTTGCCACGGGCTACAAGTTCCAGCTTGAAGGCGTTGGGCAGCGATGGATCTATCAACTGCCGTTTGGAGAAGGGCCGCTCAGCAGGATCAATCCACTAACGATAATCATGACGTGGGTGGTAATGGGGATAGTGATCTTCATGGCAACCAGGGTGAAGGTTTTCAAGCTCGTTCCCGGCAAAAAGCAAAGTCTTCTGGAGGCGTTGCTCGACTATATCTACGATCTCGTGAAGGATTCAGTTTCGAGAAAGGAGTTTGTGAGGCCGATATTTGATATTGCAGCCTCTCTGTTTCTGTTCGTAATCGTCTCAAACTTCATCGGAAGCTTCCCTGGAATAAACGCCATTCCTCTCGAAAGTGGAGGAGTGAAGTTCACAATTCTTTCAGACAGCTGGTACGCTCCTACCTCGGATCTGAACATGAATCTTATGCTCGCCTTCTTCGTTTTTGTCATGAGTCACGTCTACGCGATAAAAGTGAAAGGGTGGAAGAGTTGGGGAAAGAGTTTCTTTGAACCAATATGGTGGATGTTTCCCATTAACATCATCGGAGAAATCGCAAAACCATTATCACATGCTTTGAGGCTTTTCGGAAACATCATGGGCGGATCGATACTGATACTGATTCTTGGCTATCTTGTGAAGTACTTTGTTTTGCCTGCAGCTCTGTGGGGTATTTTCGGACTCTTCTTCGGGGCGATCCAGGCGCTTATCTTCACAATACTCGCAATTGCATATATTAGCTCATTAATAGAGTAAGGAGGTTTTCACAGTGGATATTGGAGAAGGCTTAATGCTGATGGGAAAGTTCATTGGTGCCGGACTGGCAATGGGAATAGGTGCTATCGGTGCCGGTATCGGTGAAGGTAGAATCGGTGCAAGTGCTATGGAGGCAATGGCAAGACAACCAGAAATGATCGGTACTTTGACCACGAGGATGATTCTTGCCGACGCTATCGCTGAAACAACTGGAATCTATTCGCTTGTTATAGCGTTCATGATTCTTCTCGTAGTCTAAATATCTTCCCCTGAATAGAGGAGGGGTGATAACTTGATTGAACTTAATCTGACGGCCATATTGTCGATACTGAACTTTTTGCTGCTCTTCTTTGTTCTGAAGAAGGTGCTATTTGGCAAATTCTTCGACATCCTAAGACAGCGAAAAGAAAAGATCAGCAATGAGATAGCTGAGGCCGAGAAAATGCGGACTGAAGCTAACGAACTCAGAAGAGAATACCAGGCAAAAATGGAAGAGGCGCGTTCTGCTTCAGACGAAATCGTAGCACAGGCTGAAAAGCTAGCGGAAGAGATCGTAAGACAGGCAAGAGAAGATGCACAGGACGAGATACAGAGAATGTATAAGTCCGCCGAACTTCAGATTCAGCGTGAGCGGGAAGAAGCTGCCGATGAGGTAAAAGGAGCGATAGTAACTGCCGCAGTAGCCATAGTAGGAAGGTTTCTTCAAAAGGAAATGGATGAAAACGCAAGGAAGCAATATGCAAAGAGGATTTTGGAGAGCATGGGTGATAAGGAGTGAAGAGAATTCTTTCACTTTCGGCAAAATACGCCAACGCTCTCTTCTTAAGCCTTCCCGAAGAGGCTAGAGAGCAAGGGCTGAAACAGCTCCATGAACTTTCTAAAAGTGTTTCTAACATCGACCTTTCGAAATTCCTATTCGACCCAACTCTCGATGCAGAGAGAAAGGTAAGGATCTTCCTTAGCTTCGTTGAAAAACCTCTGGAACAGATTGAAAGGTTGATTTCGCTTCTGGTCTCTATGAAGAGGCTTGAATTGCTGGAAGATATCGTGATCTCCTTTGGTGCAAGGCTTTTGCTTGAAAGCAACAGGATTGATGTTGAAGTCGATTCGGCAGTAGCTCTCAGTTCTGAAGAGAGAGTTGCCATTCTCAAGAAAGTGAGAGAAAAGACTGGAATGGAGGGGGTTATGAAGGTCAATGTTAATCCATCTCTCATTGCAGGATATGTAATTAAGTTCAGAGACGAAGTAATAGACACAAGTCTCAGCGGTCGTTTAAAGAGAGTGAGCCAGGAGCTGGGCTCGGGCCCTCGGGAGGTGATTGAGTGAAAATCAGTCCATCTGAGATTACGAAAGTCATACAGAATCAGCTAGAGAAGACTGACATAGAGTTTGATTATTTCGAAGCGGGAAAGGTAATACAAATAGGTGACGGCATTGCGAGGGCATACGGCCTCAAAGGTGTAATGGCAAATGAGCTCGTGAAATTCGAGAATAACGTCTATGGTCTTGCACTGAACCTTGAAGAGGATAATGTAGGTATAGTTATTCTAGGAGAATACAAAGAGATAAAAGAAGGCGACCTCGTCAGAAGGACCGGCAGGATCATGGAGGTCCCCACAGGACCTGAGCTCCTGGGAAGAGTCGTAAATCCTCTGGGAATTCCACTAGATGGAAAGGGGCCTGTTCAAACAAAGAAATTCAGGCCAGTTGAAGTGAAGGCGACTGGAGTTGTAATGAGAAAACCGGTCGACACTCCTCTACAGACGGGAATAAAGGCAATAGATGCGACGATCCCCATTGGAAGAGGACAGAGAGAGTTGATAATTGGGGACAGGCAGACCGGGAAGACGGCCTTAGCAATCGATGCGATAATAAACCAGAAAGGACAGGGCGTGAAGTGCATCTACGTCGCAATTGGTCAGAAGACGGCCGCCCTTGCCAGGATCATCGATAAACTGAATCAGTTCGGGGCAATGGAGTATACGACGATTGTCTTTGCTTCGGCTTCAGATACGGCATCTCTCTCCTATCTCGCTCCGTATGCGGGAGCTGCAATGGGCGAGCACTTCATGTTTGAGGGCCAGGACTCTCTTGTCATCTACGATGATCTTTCCAAGCATGCATCCGCTTACAGAGAGCTTTCATTGTTGCTGAGAAGGCCGCCTGGAAGGGAGGCTTATCCCGGAGATGTCTTCTATCTGCATTCCAGATTGCTAGAGCGGGCTGCAAGGCTCAACGAGAGTTTCGGTGGAGGCTCTCTCACCGCCTTACCGATCATCGAGACGCAGGCAAACGATGTATCGGCATTCATACCGACTAACGTAATATCCATAACAGACGGACAGATTTATTTGGATCCCAACCTCTTCTATGCGGGAAATCGACCTGCAATCAATGTCGGCCTCTCGGTTTCGAGGGTTGGAGGGGCTGCGCAGATTAAGGCTATGAAGAAGATTGCAGGAAGTCTGAGAATCGAGCTTGCTCAGTACAGAGATTTGCTCTCTTTTGCTCAGTTTGCGACTGAACTCGACAAGGCCACGCGCGACCAACTGACAAGGGGAGAGAAGCTAACGGAACTTCTCAAGCAGGATCAGTACGTCCCAATGCCGGTTGAAGAACAGGTCGCTGTTCTTTACACTGGAACAAAGGGTTATCTTGACGAAATGGAAACTTCGAAGATTTCGAAATTCGAAGCCTCTCTACTCAAGACGCTTCGCAGCTCTTACAGTGATGTACTAACTTCAATAAGAGAGAAGAAGGTCATAGAAGAAGGTATAGAGACCCGTCTTAAGCAAGCTATAGAAGACACCAAGAAGCAGCTTGAAGAGCGAGGTTGATTGACGGTGAGCAAGGGTAAACTGCGTACGATTAAGAAACGCATCGAGTCAACGAACTCGACGATGCAGATTACCCGCGCCATGGAGATGGTCGCGCGGGCCAAAATCAACAAAGTTCAAAAGGGACTGAAGTTCGTCAGGCTATACGAAAGAGCTATGGAGCGGGCTCTCATCAGAGCTTATTTTGGAGATTCGAACCATCCCGACTCCGGGGGTGAAGGAGAGATTCTTCTCGTAGTCAGCTCAGATATGGGACTTGCGGGAGCCTTTAATGCAGAGATAATGAAGGCAGCCGAGCGCGAAGTTGCAAAGTCAAACGTCATACACATCGTTACGGTGGGAATCAAGGCCGAAAGTCATTTCAAGAAGAGCGGAGTACCTATTACTCCTTTCAGTCATTTCTTCGATACTCCCGATCTTGACGAGGCGGCAATTATCGTTGACGATATTGAAGAAATCATGGATAGCAAGAACGCGTCCGGCTTGAAAATGGTTTTCAGCAGTTTCAAGAATCCGCTCGCTCAGATACCGAAGACTGTCAAGCTTCTTCCCGTTGAAGATTTTGAGAAGCCAGACAACGACTTATTTGATTTCGAACCTGAAATCGAGGTTCTGTACGAAGAAGTGCTCAATTCGTGGCTTGTAGCCAAAGTTCTTCAGGGCTTATATGAAACGAAGGTCGGGGAACTCTTCTCCAGGCAAGCTGCAATGAAGAACGCAACCGAGAATGCAAAGAACATGATAGAACAACTGACTCTGGTTAGGAATAAACTGCGCCAGTCGAATATCACACAGGAGATAATCGAAGTCGTAAACGGCGCTGAGGCGCTTAACGGTTAATTGATTTTGGAGGTGTGAGTGTGCCCGACAAAAAGGAACAAAATATTGGGAAAATAATCGCGATAACTGGTCCGGTCGTAGACGTATCATTCGAAGGAGCGAGGCTTCCCGACATTCTGAATGCCCTGAAAGTAAAGAACGAATTCTTAGATAAAGAGATAGTACTCGAAGTTGCCCAGCTGATTGGTGATAACAGCGTCAGGGCGATTGCCTTGGACAGTACAGACGGACTCGTGAGGGGCCAGGAAGTACTTGATACTGAAAAGCAGATCACCGTACCTGTCGGAGAAGAGATTCTCGGAAGAATGTTCAATCTTCTCGGCGAACCGATCGACGAACTTGGAGAGGTAAAGTTTGCCGATCACTGGGAGATACACAGAGCGTCTCCTTCAGTCACCGATCAGCAGACCGAAGTCGAGATACTTGAAACGGGAATAAAGGTCATCGATCTTCTTGCGCCATTCAGTAAGGGCGGAAAGATTGGCTTCTCCGGAGGTGCTGGAGTCGGAAAGACGGTTCTCGTTATGGAACTCATAAGAAACTTCGCAATCGAGCAGAAGGGGCTTTCTGTTTTTGCCGGAGTCGGTGAGAGAACTAGAGAGGGAAATGATCTTTGGCTCGATATGCAGGAGGCCGGTGTCATTGAAAATACCGCTCTCGTTTTTGGGCAGATGAACGAACCTCCTGGAGCAAGATTCAGAATCGGTCTTTCTGCTATAACCATGGCTGAATACTTCAGAGATGTTCAGAAGAAGGACGTTCTCGTATTCATTGACAACATCTTCAGATTCGTTCAGGCCGGTTCAGAGGTTTCGGCTCTCCTCGGAAGAATGCCTTCAGCGGTTGGTTACCAACCGACATTGGCGACTGAAATGGGAAACCTGCAGGAGAGGATCACCTCGACGAGATCTGGTTCTATTACTTCCGTCCAGGCAATATACGTTCCTGCGGACGATTTCACGGATCCGGCGCCTGCTACTACCTTCAGCCATCTCGATGCGACCGTTAACCTTTCGCGTTCAATAGCCGAGCAGGGGCTGTACCCGGCCGTTGATCCGTTAGATTCGACGTCGAAAAATCTTGATCCAGTAGTTGTGGGCCAGGAACACTACCAGGTTGCAAGAAGCGTCCAGGAAGTTCTTCAGAGATACAAGGACCTTCAGGACATCATTGCGATTCTGGGTATGGAAGAACTGTCTGAAGAGGATCAGCTAGCCGTTCAGAGAGCGAGAAAGATCCAAAGGTTCCTGACGCAGCCGTTCTTTGTCGCTGAGAAATTCAGTAACATGGATGGGAAATACGTCCCCATTTCCGAAACGATACGTGGGTTCAAAGAGATACTCGAGGGTAAACACGACTCTCTTCCTGAACAGTCCTTCATGATGGTTGGCTCGATTGATGAAGCCGTTGAGAAGGGCAAGAAGCTTACGAAGGGTGAATGACTTGGCATTGAAGACCACGATTATCACGCCTTATGAGATCGAGTGGGAGGGAGAAGCAGATTACATCTCCTTCCGCTCGACCGAAGGGGAGATAGGCTTCCTGCCTGAAAGAGCTCCAGCTCTTATGAAGCTGACCGTTGACGTAATGGAGATAACGTCAGGTTCTAAGACTTTGCGGTTTGCCGTTCACGGAGGATACGTTCTCCAGGAGAGAGACAGCTTGACTATTGTGACCGATGCCGCCGAAACTCCTGAGGAGATTAGCGTAGAAAGAGCAAAGCAGCGGCTAAAGAGAGCAGAGGAATTGCTGGAAGTAAGTAAATCCAGGCGCGAAAGGGCTAGAAACGAGGCCAAACTGCAAAGACATATGCTTAGAATCAAAGTGGGGTCTGGGCGATAGCTGCTCCGCTTGAAGAGACGTCCTCCGAGAAGAGCATCAGTTGCAAGTTCCAAGTTGCGAGTTGCTCTGAAGAAGCTAGTCTGCTTAGGCCGGCAAGCCTTTGCTTCGCAAAGGCTTGCCGCACTTAGTGCGACTGGCGACTATGGGATGCTCATCCCAGACTCGCCACGGTAACTACTTAGCGATTTTTCATTTAATTGCGTTTTCTCTTGAATGCTTCTATCAAATCCGTTTTTCTCTCTTCGCCTCTGAGAAGAGCGGCGACATTCTTCCGGTGTCTGAACAGAGACAGCCCGAAGAAGGCGAGCATCCAAAGACCTACGGCGTAGCCTTCAGTCAGGAAGAGGATGCTAGATAAAATTGCCAGAGCAAGAACTGAACCAAGGGAAACGTATTTAGTGAGCAGAACGATCGGTATCCATATCCCAAAGAAGACCGCAACATACCACGGTAATGTCCCTGAAAGCGTCCCCACTGTGCAGGCGACGGCTTTGCCACCTCTGAATCTTAGGAAAACCGAATAGCTGTGGCCCACTGCTGCAAAGAAACCGATCATCATACCCTCGGGCAATGAGACTCCAAAGACAGCTCTAGCGATTATCACGGGAATGAAGGCCTTCACCCCATCCAGAATCATGGCAATGGCACCGGCATAGCCCCCCATGCTTCTAAGAACGTTTGTTCCACCTACGTTTCCACTGCCCACCCTGGTAATATTCACGCCCTTAACAAGCGGTACTATGAAACTGAAGGGGATGGAACCCATAATATATCCAACAAGAGCAAATAGTACGTACCTCATCTCTTCCTCCTGAGTTTCAAGAAGATTGGAGTTCCTTCGTATGGATCGAAATTAAGCCGAATCGTGTTTCGAATCCCTCTAAGATAAGGCTCGGTAAAGAGCGTAGGGTCGTTTACATTCAGCATTATTATCGGCGGCCTGGTGGAGATCTGAGAACCGTAATATATCTTGCCTCGCTTCTTCCCCTTGCCGGGTGCCGGCGTTCCCTCCGAGTATCTCTGAATGAGAGTGTTAAGAAGGCCGGTCGGAATTCTTAGGTCTATCTTCTTACTTACAAGCCTAATGTTGTCGATAAGATCGTCCATACCTTCGCCGGTCTCAGTTGAGGTGAAGAGAACGGGACTATAGTCTATGAAGTACAGGTCCTGTTTGAAGGTTCGCAGCAATGCCTTCCTGCGTCTTTCATCAGCGAGGTCCGATTTGCTGAAGACAGCAATGGTCGCCTTACCGTTCTTTTCAGCAAGTCCAGCGATACGCTGGTCTTGATTGCCAACTCCGTCCGTCGAGTCAATTACCATAATTATGATATCTGATCTCTCCAGAGCGTCAATTGCTCTCATTACGCTGTAGTATTCAACATTCATTACCTTCACCTTAGACTTCTTCCTGATTCCTGCAGTGTCAATGAAGGTCATTGGTATACCGTCTACAACAACAGTCTCGTCGACTGTATCTCGGGTTGTCCCAGAGACTTCAGTCACAAGGCTTCTTGGACTGCCGACTATCCAGTTGAAGATAGAGGACTTTCCCGCGTTTGGCTTACCGACAATTGCTATTTTCAGATCGCTTTCTTCGCCACTTTCCACTTCTATCGAGTGTCCCAGCGACGTCAATCGATCGAAGATCTCGTCGAAAAGCAAATCGATGTTAAGACCGTGGGCCGAGGATACCTTTATGGGATCTCCAAAACCAAGTGAAAAGATCTCGTTTCCCATACTTGAATAAAAGTTATCGGGGTTCTCAACCTTGTTGGCAACGAAGATCACTTCAAGTCTCTGCTTTCTCAAGTAATCTGCGAGTTCGATATCGGCACTTGTAAGCCCGCTTCTTCCATCGACAACAAAAAGAATGAGGTCGCCCTCATTCAGAAGCTCAAGGGTGACCTCTTTCATCTTTTCTTCAACAATGTTTTCTGGATTCTCAAATAGTCCACATGTGTCTACAAGCTGAAAGGTTCTCTGTTGCCAGTTAACTCTCCCTACCGTGAAGTCGCGGGTAACCCCCGGAATGTCATCAACTATAGCTCTCCTACCACCAACAAGTCTATTGAATAGAGTCGACTTTCCAACATTTGGTCGTCCGATTATCAGGACGGTGGCCACTAGAGGCTTTCTCCTTCTTCCTCAAGCTGATTCTTAATCATTTCTCCAAGGCTGTTGGAACTGACGGTTCCATTATCGTTGAAATCCTTGAGAACTTTCTCGGTCTCGGCCGCTTCTTTATCTTTTATGAGCTGCCTTATCGACACAACCATGTTTCGAGTGTCGTTATCCGGGTCGTAAACCAAACGGATTATCTTGAATTGATCATGCTTACCGACTTCAACCGAGTCCTCGATATTCTCTGTCCGCTCAAGAGATACCTGCGAAACGGGCAAGAAGGCCTCAACACCGTATGAGTCGACCATGATTATTGCTCCAGACTTCGTGAGTCTTGTCACGGTCCCACTAACTTGATCTCCTACAGAAAGCTCTTCGGAAACCTTTTCCCAGGGATCGGGAGTTGCCTGTTTTATGCTCAGCCTCATTCTCCTGTTAACCGTATCTATAGAAAGTATCTTTACCTCTATTTCTTCTCCTTCTTTAACAACATCCTCGATTCTATCGACGAAGTTCCACGAGACCTCAGATACCGGAACAAATCCAGATACGTACTCTTCAAGCTCAAGAATTACACCGGTAGGCAATACCTTTGCAGTCTTAGCCTTTAGAACGTCTCCCTCTTTGTACTTGTCGCCGATGTTTTCCCACGGGTCGCCCAGGGCTTCCCTGTAAGAGAGTGAAAGGGTCCGCTTTTCTTCGTTTATCTCCTTGATGTTCACTTTCACCTCGTCTCCAACTTCTACAACACTCTTGAGATCCTTCTTGATGTTGCCCCAGAATACTTCTGAAATGTGTACTAATCCTTCCACTCCGGGCTCAAGCGATACGAAGAAACCGAACGGGGTGATGTTTTTTACCGTTCCAACGACCGTAGAATCGACTTCGTATTTTTCCTTCAAGGTCGACCAAGGATCTTCCGTCATCTGCTTAAGCGAGAGAGATATCTTCTTCCCTTTTTCATCGATTCCAATTACCTTTGTCCTGACCGTCTCACCGGGCTTCAGCAGATCGCTTATCCTCACACTAGGATCCCAGCTCATTTCAGATGCCGGAATAAGCGCAGTTACATTGTCGTTTAGCTTCACGAAGGCGCCGAAATTCTTTATTGACTCGACTTTGCCTTCCAGTTCCTGGCCGACTTCGATTGTCTTGAAGTAGGCATTGATTGCTTCTTCCTGAAATGCTTTTAGCGAAACTACTACGTTTATTCCATTTCGTTGTCTCTTAAATCTTATGACCTTGAACTTCATTGTTCCTTCTGGAGCCGGATCTCCCTTTCGGATTCCCGACTCTGAGCCTGGAAGAAATGCGGGTACCGTCTTCAAAAGCCGCACATTGTACCCGGCGTTCGTCTCCGAAACTATCTTCCCGTCAATGGCTTTGCCTTCTCTGTAAGCCTTCTCAACTTTGCTGACTGCTTGCCTGGCATGGACTCTCTTTTCAGAAACAGTGCTTCTTCCTTCCTCTTCGTTGGTCTTGATGACCATGACTTCTATCTTATCTCCAACGTTGTACTCTTCTAGATCATTCACTAATTGATCCGCAGGAACGAACCCATCGAGCTTCCCGTCCATAATCACCATCAGTCCATCAGGCTGGACGGAGAAAACCTCTGCATCCTTTCTATTTCCTTTCCTTGCCGAGGAAACATCCATCCGTTCAAATATTTCCTCCATGCTCAGGTTTTCATCTTGCTGTTTCATTTTCTCTTCCATTGTTGGTTACCTCCCTCATTTTGTCTATGTAATCCAGTATCTTCTGGATTTGTTCGTACGGAGTTGATGTACCGCTAATCAGGGCAACCTTCCCCATATCACCTTGAGGAAGATCCGATAGATCTGTTGCATGAAGCGCCTTTTTACCGAGTCTCTCTACTATTCTTACAAGCTTCTTTGTATTTGAACTGTTCTTCCCACCTATCACAATAACCGTATCAACTACGCCTGCAAGTCGTTCTGCCTCCGATTCTCTCTGGATTGTGACCTTGCAAATAGTGTTATGAACGGTTACACGACCCCGAAGCTTTTCCTTAATAAACTCCGCGAACTCCTTGAAATCGCTGTTGCTCATCGTAGTCTGCGAAACGATCGCAACACGTTCAAGACCTTCAAACTCTTTCAATACTTCGTTATAGTCATCTCCCGGTTCCACAATGAGATACTTGTCGAGCCTACCCGAAAGAGCCGTAACTTCCGGGTGGTTCTTCTTGCCATATACCACAACAAAGTTGCCTTGCTGCTCGAGATCGACCGCCAGGCTAAATACATTGTACACTATAGGACAAGTAAGGTCTATTACTTCATCGAAAACGTGTCGTAATTTCTCCTCCGAAGCCGGATCTACTCCATGAGCCCTTATTACTGCAACACCATCATGTTTTTCATTCAACAGTCTGTCTTCGATTACTTCAAGACCCAGCTCCCTGAGATCGTTCATCACCTTCTCATTGTGAACGATCTCTCCCGTCGCGAAAACTTTTTTTCCTGATTTTAGAAGCTTAATCGTTTCTCTGACTGCCCTGTCGACTCCGTAACAAAACCCTACAGATTTCGCAAGGTGCACTTTCTGCCTCTTCTCCGCAAGGGTCACTATGGTAGAAACCACTTCCTCGATACCCATCTTCGTCGTATCTAACGTAACGGCATCCGCAGCAGGCTTTAGCGGTGCAACTGATCTAGTTGAGTCGTTGTGGTCTCTACTTTCGATTTCGGCTAGTATCTCCTCTAAATCAGCGGCAATTCCACTCGATCTGAGTTGTTCTAGCCTTCTTCTTGCCCTCTCGATCACCGAGGCAGTAAGAAAAATCTTCAACTCCGCTTCGGGAATAACCACTGTTCCTATGTCACGGCCTTCCATGACTACGTTGCCTTGTCTTGAAAGACTTCTTTGTTGCTCCGTAAGGAAGTCCCTGACATACGAGTACCTGGCAATGTCCGAAGATAGAAGAGATACCTCTCTCGTTCTTATTTCATCGCCGACCGGAGTGCCGTCTAACGTTATGCCCGAATCAGAGAGCGAAAAATATGTATGACTCATCAACTCCGTCATCGATGCGAGATCGGAGAAACATACACCGGCCTCTCTTGCCTTGAGGGCAAGCGCTCTGTACATCGCACCGGTGTCTATGTAAGTGAAATTCAGTCTTGATGCTACAAGTCTAGCTACAGTCGATTTTCCTGATCCGGCGGGACCGTCGATCGCAATCCTCAAATCTAGTCCCCCGCGTCCCTTACCTGGAGCTTCAGAAGATCCAGTTGCTTGCGGGAAACCTCGGATGGAGCAGATGTCATTAAATCGGCACCGCTAGCTACCTTCGGAAAGGCAATAACCTCTCTTATAGATTGAGCTCCGACGATTATAGCAACTATTCTGTCTAGTCCAGGTGCGATTCCCGCATGCGGAGGCGGACCGTACTTGAAGGCATCTAGCAAGTAGCCGAACTTCTCCTCCGCCTCTTCACGCGAAAGCCCAATAAGATCGAATACTCTGCTCTGTATATCTCTCCTGTGTATTCTGACCGATCCGCTTGCAACTTCATATCCGTTGAGAACCAGATCATAAGCCTTGGATCTAACTCTTAGCGGATCGGTTTCGGCGTACTTTTCGAGGTCTTCTAAATCAGGCATAGTGAAGGGGTGGTGTTCGGCCTCAATCCGTCCTTCCTCCGAGTTGTAGGAGAACATCGGAAAATCAGTAACCCAGAGGAAGTCAAACCCCTCTACCGAAAACTCCTCTTCCGTAATTACCTTTCCTCTTATCTGTCCAAGAGCTTTGGAAAGTGCAACACTCTCGCCAATTGAGAAGAGCACTAGATCTCCTCTTTCCGCTTTGAAGAAGGAAATCATTTTCTCGAGTTCATCGGGACAATGCTTCAGAATAGAGGATTTCAAACCGTCACCCTCTACCTTTGCCCACATCAGACCCCCCAGGGAACTATCTCTTGCCAAGGCGGTATACTCGTCCAGTTTCTTCCTCGAGAAATGGTCCGCCTTACCTTTGACAAGCAATCCCTTTACACATTCGTCTCTATTTATCGCTTCATTTATGACTCTGAACTCAGTTCCAGCAAAAACCTCCGTGATGTCTCTTATCTCCATCCCATATCTGGTGTCAGGCTTATCGCTGCCATAAAGGTCGACAACCTCTTGATAGGTGAATCTCCGGAATGGAGTCGGAATATCTGCCGAGACAGCCTCTGCAAATGCATGCTTCATCAAACCCTCGGCAATAGAGAAGACATCCTCTTCATCTGCAAAAGACATCTCAACGTCTATCTGCGTGAACTCAGGTTGCCTGTCGGCCCGAAAGTCTTCGTCTCTGAAGCACTTTGCGATCTGGTAGTACCTGTCGAAACCAGAAACCATCAGCAACTGCTTGAAGATTTGAGGAGACTGGGGCAAAGCGTAGAACTTCCCGGGTTTCAACCGCGAGGGTACGAGAAAGTCCCTGGCCCCCTCAGGGGTAGATTTCCCGAGAATAGGAGTCTCCACATCCACAAATCCATTGCTGTTTAGATACTCCCTTGCCGCCTGCACAAAACGATGCCTGGTCAATACATTGCGCTGCATCTTCGGGCGTCTTAGATCGAGATATCTATACTTGAGATGCATCTCTTCTGAGGACTCTTCGTCTATGTTTATATAAATAGGCGGTACTTCTGCATCTGAAAGGAGTTCCAATTCGGAGGCAAGGATTTCGATTTCTCCTGTGGGGAGCTTCTTATTTACAGCATCCTCAGGCCTCTTTCTCACAGATCCAGTTACCGAAATGCAGAACTCGTTTCCCAGCTTTAAGGCCTGGCTATAGAGGTTAACATTCTGAGGACTGAAAACAACTTGCGTCAAGCCATACCTGTCCCTAACTTGAACGAACTTGATACCCCCAAGGTCCCTGATACGATCGACCCAGCCGTTGAGTGTTACTGCTTTTCCCGTGTCGGATGCCGTCAATTCGCCACAGGTGTGCGTCCTTTTCTTCAACACCAACACCTCCCACAGAGTTAATATTACCATGCCACTTTCTAGGATGGAATCTCGATTTGTGGTAGAATCATTTAGAATATTTCCTTCGGGGAGGTGTAGAAATTGAAAATGAAACTCTTACTTGCCTCACTGCTTATTTTCGGTCTGGCATTTACTTCAGCTTTCGCTGCCGTCAATTATGTAGACGTTAGTTCAAATCACTGGGCATACGATGCGGTGATGAGACTTTCTGACCTAGGCATTCTGACAGGTATTGTTCAAGCCGATGGCAGGACTTACTTCAATGGAAACGATCCACTCACAAGATATCAGACAGCGGTAATGCTGAAGAAGACACTCGATTATGTTGAGCTGAATTTCGCAAAGCATGGCACTGTTCAGCAGTCAGGTACTGTCGATGGAACTATCATGTCCCGTCTTGAAGCTCTCGAGCTTGCCCTTACCGATTCTAGCGGAAGGCTAATCGATACCATGGATCTTCAGTTACGGATCACTGCTTTGGAGAACAGAATCAGTTCTCTTGGAATTTCCACCAACGGGAGCGTATCTCAGAGCACTGTTGAATCCTTGAGGCAGCAGATCATGAAGTTCGTCGAGGACCTTTCTCTGACTACGAAGAAGCTCGATACTCTGGCCGTTGACGTTCAAAACGTTCAGAACTCCATGTCAAATCTTGCCGTCATGGAATCGAGAGTCAACGATGCTGTGAGAAGAGTTGATACTCTTAGCGGAAACATCAGCACAATCCAGAGTTCGCTTTCTTCAAACGAAAGATCTATATCCACTCTAGACTCTGCTGTTCGATCTCTCTCGTCTTCACTAAGCGACTACGATGCGAAGCTCAGTACGATTACAAACAGAGCTTCTGCAAACGCTATTGAGATCGCATCTCTAAAAGAATCAATGGCGACAGTGACTGCAAATGTGGCGACTGTTAGAGATCTTCAGAACAAGATTTCTTCACTGGAGAATCAGATCGCAAATGTGAGGCTTCCCGCCGATGCTGTAAGCAAACTCGATGAGCTTTCTGCGAGAATCAATGCGATTTCCTCTGACTACGCGAAGATCGGTGATTTGCAGAACTATGTGACGAGGACCGACCTAAAGGCGAATTTGAATCTCTACGCAGGTGTTGACGAGCTTGCCAAGGTAAAGAATTCGAACGAATTGCTTACCAAGGATATCGAGACTTTGAGGAAGGACTTCACTTCGGAAACCGGAATCATCAAAGGCGATATCGGCAATCTTCAGAGAAGCATAAACGCGATAAATGAAATCGTCACTATTCACGAGAATGAACTGGCTGGACTGAAGTCTTCTATCAGCACAGTATCCTCTCTGAGAAGCGACTTGAATGCACTGAATACGAAGTTCAACGCCCTTACCGATCAACAGTCCAAGAACTTCGCTGCAAGTCAGGCGAGTGTTGCTGAACTAGAGGCAAGGATGAATGAAGCAATGGATATGCTGAACGTCTCGGTAGATGCAAACCTGTCAAAGATTTCTCTCAGCATGGATACTATCAATACTCAGCTTGGAAAGAATGAGAGCGAAATCAAGGCTCTCAAGACCAGAACAGACTCATTGGAATCAAGACTGAATACAACCGTGGTGAACCTCGAGAGATATGTGAAAATAAGCGATCTGGAGACTCAGCCAGTAATCGTAAACCTCTCTGAGAGAGTAGCCGAAATCAACAGCGCAACGATTGATGCAGCCACAAAGCAGGATGTAGAGGCTCTTCAGAAGAAGACTTCTCCCTGGTTGATTCTTTCTACTGTGAGTTCTCTGGCAGCTCTTGGAATATCCATCTGGGTTCTTATTGACTCAGGCACAATATAGCAGAAGAGCTATCGTAATGATTGACCCGGGGTTTAGCCCCGGGTTTTTGCTATAATTGAAGCTGACGAGTTGTTGCTGGAGGTGCTTGATGAAAGTCGCAGAGATTTCTTCACTTAGTAAACATATAAACGAACACGTACAGATAAGGGGCTGGCTTAGAAGAAGGAGATCGAGCGGGAAGATTCAGTTCCTTTTCTTGAGGGACGGCTCAGGCTTCATTCAGGGCATCGTCGAGAAGTCAAGCGTCCCAGAAAGCGTATTCCAGGTAGCGGCTTCACTTAAGATGGAGTCAAGCGTGATTGTTTCGGGACTTGTGAAGGCAGAAGAAAGAGCTCCAGGCGGAGTCGAACTTTTCGTGGAGGATCTCCAGATTGTTCAGATCCCCGAGAAAGACTTCCCGATAAACAAACCGGATCATTCAATCGATTTTCTGATGGACAACAGGCATCTTTGGCTAAGAACGCAGCGGCAGACTCATGTCCTGAGGATCCGCCACGAGATTATTAGAGCAGTCAGAGAGTTTTACAATGACCGCGGCTTCATCCTCATCGACACACCTATCTTCACCGGCTCGATTGGCGAGAGCGCAGGCAATACATTCGAGATAGACTACTTCGATTACGGGAAGGCTTACCTCGCTCAGACGGGGCAACTTTATCTTGAAGCAGCAGCCATGGCTCTAGGAAAAGTTTACAATCTTGGACCGACATTCAGAGCAGAGAAATCCAAGACACGCAGGCATCTCATCGAGTTCTGGATGAACGAAGCTGAAGTCGCCTATTATGGTCACGATGACAATATTAAGCTGCAGGAAGAGCTAGTAACTTATGTAGTGAAGAGCACTCTGGAACGCGCCGGAGAAGATCTTAAATCAATCGGAAGAGATACTTCGAGGCTTGAGAAGATTGAAACCCCTTTTCCTAGAATAACCTACGATGAGGCTATAAAGCTTCTTGAAAAACGAGGATTCGAAGTAAAGTGGGGCGACGATATTGGGGGTGATGAAGAGACTGCCATTGCCAATGAGTTCGACAGGCCTGTAGTCGTTGAGCGTTATCCCCGCATGATGAAAGCATTCTATATGCAGCCTGATCCGGAGAGACCTGAAGTGGTACTCTGCGATGACATGCTCGCTCCTGAGGGCTATGGAGAGATAATTGGGGCCTCTGAGAGAATATATGACCGAGACTTGCTTATTGAGAGGATTAACGAGTATGGTCTAGACGTTTCTTCTTATGACTGGTATCTTGATTTGCGCGATTATGGAACGGTCCCTCACAGCGGTTTTGGGATGGGTATAGAGCGTATCGTTGCCTGGATAGCAGGACTTGAGCACATCAGAGAAGCGATACCCTTCGCCAGAACCCTTTACAGAATTCATCCGTAGGAGGCGCTATGGAAGAAGAACGTTTTCTTACTCCAGGCAAGGTCCAAGAGGATAGTTCAATAAAGAGCCTCAGGCCGAAAAATCTTGGGGAGTATATTGGCCAATCGAAAATCAGGCGAAGACTTAGCATAGCAATTGAAGCAGCCAAGGTACGTCAAGAGGCCCTTGACCATGTTCTGCTTGCAGGCCCTCCGGGTTTGGGCAAGACCACCCTCGCACATATCATTGCGAACGAGCTGGGCTCGGAGATCTATGTCACATCTGGACCGGTTATTGAGAAACAGGGCGATTTGGCCGCTATCTTGACCGGGCTGGAGCGGGACGATGTTCTTTTCATAGACGAGATTCACCGGCTGAATAGAACCGTTGAAGAGATTCTTTACTCTGCTATGGAGGATTTCCAGCTAGATATTATGATCGGCAAGGGTCCCAGTGCCCGATCGATTCGTCTTGATCTGAACCCGTTCACCCTTGTCGGAGCTACGACGCGCAGTGGTTTCATAGGTGCGCCTTTGAGAAACAGATTTGGAATGATTCTAGAGATGGAGTTCTATCCCGATAAGGATTTGAAACAGATCATTATTAGATCGGCAGCGCTTCTCGGAACATCGATAAGAGAAGACGCGGCAATCCTTCTTGCCCGAAGGTCGCGTGGAACGCCTAGAATTGCAAACAGGCTCCTGAGAAGAGTCAGGGATATCTCCACAGTTGAAGGGGGAAAGGAGATTACAGTTGATACTGTTCAGTCGGCGATGACGCTCCTTTCTATTGACGAGGAGGGACTAGATTCGATGGACAAGCGCCTCTTATCTGTCTTGATTGAGAGTTATAATGGTGGGCCTGCGGGCGTCAAGGCAATCGCGGCATCAATCGGGATAGAACCGGAGACAATCAGCGAAGTCTACGAGCCGTTCTTGCTGCAGAACGGCTTCCTGGTAAGGACAAACCGAGGAAGAATGGTTACGGAAAAGGCTTATCGCCATTTGGGACTCCCATTTGAATCACGTAATTCACCTCTTTGGAACTACATTGATCAGAAAGAAGAGGATGAAGACTAATATGACATTCGGGCTTGATCGCTAAATCTGTTGTGCAGATTTAGATTTCTCTTCGGGCTGATCACAGTTTTCCAATTCAATGTATTCTTTGTAGTCGTTTTACGAATCTGTTAGTCGTTTTTCTTTGTTGTGGGGTGAGAGTTGTGAAGGCAGCGGTGTTCTATAACAGAACGAGAATCTCCTCTGAAACACTGAACTGGCTTTCAAAAGAAATTGAATCTCACGGAATCGCTACTTCGTTTTGTGAGGATGGTACTTCGTGCTTACCGGCAAGAACAGAAGTAATTCTTACCTTCGGTGGCGACGGGACTGTTCTCAAGGCAGTACCGCTGGCAGTAATGAACGATCTGCCGATAATGTGCTTCAGAGTTGGTAGTGTAGGCTTTCTCGCAGCCTTTGAACTCAGTATGCTCCACACTGCGCTTGATCTACTTCTCCTCGGAAAACTTGAGAGCGTCACAAGACATGTAATGGAGATAGAAATCGGAGACTCTATCAGATATGCTCTTAACGACTGCGTTGTAGAACGTTCTTCACCAAGCAGGACCGTTTCTTTCAGTGTGAATGTGTGTGGGCAGAGCAGTTATCCCGTTGTTGGTGACGGTATTGTCTTCGCGACAAACACTGGTTCAACTGCATACTCGATGGCCGCAGGGGGTGCTCTGGTAGATCCAGATGCCGGTTGCTTTCAGGTTACTCCCATATGTCCTCATAACCCCTTCGTCGGATCGGTCGTTCTCGCCGCTTCGAGAAGAGTTCTAATGGAAGTGAGGCAAGACAAGGGCTATCCTATTGAGGTCTACGTTGACGGAACATTTGTTTCGAATATCAGGACGGGAGACAAGATCAACGTCGGTCTTTCAGAAAAGATAGTGTCTCTCCTCAGAGAAGGAAGCTTCGATTTTGTTGCTCTTCTCAAGAAGAAGCTGGCCTTTGGAGGTCGACTGAAAGATGATATCTAAAGTTGGTCTCGAAAGAATAGGAAACTTGAGAATTGAGATTCTCAGAATGGCGCGATATGTCCAGAGCATATTTAACAAGACATCTGTTGCAGTTCTAGAGAGAAATGAACACCAGGCAAGAGATGTGATTTATTCCGACTCTGTGATAGATTATCATCAGGTGGAACTACAAGCAATGATAATCGGCCTAACCGGAATACTGACGCCAACAGGAAAAGAATTAAGACTCTTGACTCTCTCGATGAATATCGTCAACGCTCTTGAAAGGATAGGCGACAAGTGTGTGTTTATATGTGAGAGGGGATTGTCACTTTCAAAGCGTCCGCCGATAGGCTATCATGAAAAACTGAAGACGATGTTCGAATCGGTCTCCATAATGACAAAAGGCGCAATAGACAATTTGGTTGACCCCTCTCTTTCTGAAGCTGTAAGATTGTGTAAGAATGACGATTTCGTCGATCGAATTCAGGAAGAGGTGAAGACCGACCTCGTTCGCGGCTGTGAAGAATCGCCATCAATAATCAGCAGAGCACTAGACTTAATGATGGTTTTCGGAGCTCTGGAAGAGATAGCCGATCTTTCGACTGAACTTATGGAAGCAGCAGTGTATATTGAAACCGGCAAATACTATAGATGTGTTAATGACAGTTTCCAACCCATTGATTTCAATGCCCAGAACAACAAGGGGTGATTCTTCTTGAAGACTCTTATAAAGTACATAGGAGCTCAAGCATTTGGTTCGATTTTTATTGGTCTGGTAGGGTTCATAATTTTCGTGAGCTTAGAGTTACTCTACTACTTGTCTGACATGATAATAAGATACAAGGTGGGCATGGACAAGCTCTTCTTGCTCATTTATTACAATCTTCCCGAGTTCATTGTTCTTGGAATACCGGTGGGAATACTCCTGGCTATCTTCTGGGTACTCTCGAGAATGAGATCGGACAACGAACTGATTGCCCTGCAGACGCACGGAATATCTCTCAAACGGCTCGTAATTCCCTTCCTGCTTATTGGGGTTCTTTTCAGCGGCTTTGCTTATCTGCTTAACGACTATCTTGTCCCCACGGCTTCTACAAAGGCAAGTGAGGCAATGGCAAGATTTGTTTACAGACAACCTGAAGTCACGCTGAGAGAAAATGTTTTCATGCAGGACGGTCAGGGGAGAATGATATACGTAAGAAGAATAGATCAGAAAACAAAAGAGCTTAAGAATGTCTCAATTTATGAGGTCTACAGAGGTCAGGTTACGTTGACGACTGCTGAGAGTGCCGTCATTGTTCCAAATAAGTGGATATTGAGCGATGCCAAGATTTACCAGACAGATGCGTCAGGCTTTCTGGGAGTTGAGATGCATTTCGGTACTGCAGAATTTGAAATTGATGACGACATTGAACGATACCTGGCGAGCTTCAAATCTCCGAAGGAGAAAACTAGTGCCGAGCTGAGAGAAGACATAAAAGCGTTCAAGAACACCGGCATAAATACTTCTTCGCTCGAAGTCGCTCTGCAGGAAAAGTATTCGATGTCGATCGCTCCTCTCGTTATTGTCTTGCTCGGTGTTCCGGTTTCGCTTATGTTCAATCTTCAATCGAAGTCTTGGTCGGTTATTCTGACCTTCTTGCTCGTTGTCATATATCAAGGATCGGGTGCATGGCTTAGCGGTATGGGGAAGGAGAATCTGATTAACCCCTCTCTTGCCCCGTGGATTCCGAATATCGTCTTTTCTATCCTTGGCGTCGTAATCTACTCGCTCATAGATACGAAAGCCAGTTACCGGCTTTCGGAATTCTTCACGAGAATCCTGAAGGGTTCCGCCATTGTTATTATCCTGCTTGTTCCAGGCTTACTCGAAGGATCAAATGTGAGGATCGTGGGGGGAACGATCGCTGGAACGAAAGACGGCAGAGAGATACTCATTGGAGACGGTGTGAGAGTAGAGTACTTCAGTGAGACTATGACGGCAACTATAGATGCGTCGAATGCCTCTATACTGAATATCGACTCCACACCGGAATCGATTTCATTCTGGGGTAACGTGAAGATGGTAAGTGACGAGACAACTATAGTCTCAGATAGATTGATTCTTGATCTAACGAACGAGAGAGTCGAAAGTATGCAGGTGTTCTCGCGCTCTGAGATTGAAGTGCCTGCGTCCAGAGGCGATACATCCAAGACAGCTTCGAAAGTCCCGTTCTATGTTTACGGCGATTATGTTCAATCGACCATGGAAGCATCACCTACCCTGAACATAACGGACGGCTACATAACCACTTGCGATAAATCTCACCCCCATTACAGATTCAGGGTCTCATCGGCAGTTGTGACGCCTGGAAAGGGGATGTCGGTGCAGAACATGCTGCTGTACATCGGCAATATCCCGGTATTCTATCTGCCGTACTACTACTTCCCGCTAGACGACCCGGACAGACGTCCCTTCGATGTCGATCTTAGTGGAATTGCGGATGCCCAGACACGGATAACCGTTCGTTACCTGGAAGTCGACTGGCTTCTTCTTCAAGGAACGTGGTACAGAGATTGGATGTCTACCGAAGACGCCTTCACAGCAAAGTCTGTACTCTATACACCTCTAGGTGACATAGAGTTGTTTGGTCAATTCGGCCAGCAGAAAGAGACAAGCTACGGCGCTTATGTCTTGCTAAAACCTTCTTTTGATCAAATAAGAATGCAGGGAGGCGCTCTATACCTTAGCGGGCCACCGTTAAAGGAACTTCAGACCCCCTTCACAGGCATTAACTTGGGAGAGAGCATTGTCAAGAACAAAGTAACTCAGCTTGATCCTTTCGCCGTGAAAGAAACGATGGGCGCGACCGAAATGCAGCTCGCATATGTTCAAATACTCTCCCCCGAGGATTGGGAGTTGAAGCTAGATGTTATCGGAGCTTTCGCAAGATATGACGATAAGAATCTCTGGATGGTCAACCTTCAGAATCTAACGATTCCTTCGGATGAGAGTATCGATGCTGGTTTCGTTAAGCTGAGTACCTCGGAGTTTAGAATCAGCGGTCTTTTCGGCCAGCGATACATAAGCAAGAATATCCTGTATTCTCTGAGAGCCAACGCTTCCGCAGTCAAGACTGAGGGGGCGCTGTTCGGCGCAGATTTGTCCGTTCAGTCACTGAATTTTAAACTAGCATCAAACGCCGCTACCCTTACAGAACTTTTCATTCCCTCCAATATGGAAGATTTCGTGTTAGAGGTAAATAAGTATCTCTTCGTTGCTGGGAATCTAAAGATCGGCGGCGATGTGAAGAGCACTTTCGACGCTTCTACTACTGAGCTTAACATTACTATGCCCGCAGATAACAAGGGTATCGGCCGCAACTATCTGACCTTTGCATCAGAAGACGGCAAATTGAAAATCAACGGAAGATACGCCTTGGACTACAATTCTATGCATGAAAAGAATAAGGATAGATTGTTCTGGATAGATCCCTTTGACATTGTATATGATGGCTTCATCTCTCTTGAACTGAAGTTCTATTTTGAATCGCGATACGACGGCTCTTTCAAGTTTGAAGGGAAGAAGTTACGTGTCTACAAAGACATTGAACTGTACAAAGGTGAATGGGGACCGCTTTCGGTTGGAGTGGTCCTGGAGCCTGCGTATGAAGTTGGATTCTACTATGATTCAGATGAAGGATGGAAACTCACTAAGAACGAGATACCTGTAACGCTCAAGAACGAGCTTACCTATAGACCATTTGACTGGTACTACGTCAGTGTGCAGTACAATCCAGTGCTAACCTATGACTTCCTGAAAGAGGAATGGCGCCTCGACCACCCGGGAAAGCTGCTGACTGGAATTGAGACGGAGGTCCTCAAGGCCGATTATGTTCTTGAATTGGACTATGAAGAACTGGTGGCCAGTCCTACCGAAATGAATTGGCTGGGAAAGGGCCTTCTTAAGACCGAAGGAGAAGTTGAGTTCTGGGGTCTGAAGTTCGGTCAGAAGACAGAAACAATTTTCATGCCCGTTACTTCCAAAGCCTCAGAGACTGCCTACTCCTTCACTTTCGATTCGAAGGTCTTCTCACATAAGACCGAGAGCAAAGTATTCTGGCAGAGTGAAGACATGTTTGACGACTTCGTCAACAAGGAGAAATTGACCCTCGAAATCGCTACCGAAACAAAACTTGAATTCACTCTCGACTGGACGTTCGATGCCTCGCCCAATGTTGCTGAAGATGAAAGAATGCTGAAGGATCTGGTCTTTGGTTCCTCTATCAAGATCAAAGATTTCGCCTCATTTGGAGTGAAGTTCAGATATCCTTATCTCTCAGGCTCAAGAAAGATGTACGACAGATTGAAGTTTGAGGTGAATGACCTCTCGGTGGGAGAAGTCTCCTGGAGGGCCGCTTCACTGGACTTCACGACGGATTTCACGAAGTTCGATTCAAAGTACAAGTATCCCGAAAAGTATTTCACTAAATCAGAGTCTCAGGCTAGATTCCTGATATGGCAGTCAACAAGGCTGACTATTTCAACTCTCTCGGTCAGCGAGTATTTTATCGCGACCTCTACAGCGTCTGAAACAGGGTATTCAGCATACTCGTTTGGAGTCTCCAATGTCAAACTCGACAACAAGACTATCCTGGGGGGAGGAACGGCCAAATTCGAGGAGTTTGGACTCTCGATGGAGCTCCGTAAAGCAGAGGATTACTACTTCACTATGCACATCAACGAGCTTTTCTTCCCTATGGGCGCGCTCTCTGATGCTCCAGGAGTTCTCAACAGGCTCTCTCTGGGAATAGACGGAAGCGGTAAGAGAAGCTTCGTAGAGATTGGAACCTATGCAGGAGATGTCTCACTCTGGGATGAATCGATAACGAAGATTTCGCCGATGTACTTCGATCTCCACTGTATGGCTCTGGAGCTTGTATTGAGGTTGGGCTTCGGGAGCGAGATCAACACGTTCCAGGACGCCCTTGAGACAATAGCACTAAAATTCTATATAAAGGAACTGAAGGATAGGTATCTTGTGATTGGACTTCACAAGGGTGCTCCATACTTCAGGTTCAGATTCTGAGGTGAGAATTGTTGACCGATTACGTCAAAAGAAAGGAATTGCTTCTGGAGCTCAATTCAAGTATAAGTGATTGCTCTCTTTGCCCGCTTAGCTCTTCGAGGACAAACACAGTACCCGGTGAAGGCTCAATCGAGACACCCGTTGTATTTGTCGGTGAAGGGCCAGGTGCCGATGAAGATGCTTCGGGTAGACCATTCGTGGGCAAGGCAGGAGAGCTTCTCACTAAAATACTGGACTCAGTGAGGCTTTCAAGGCAGGACGTCTTCATCACAAATATCGTTAAGTGCAGACCCCCAAAGAATAGAGTTCCGTCTGCAGAAGAACAGAGAGCGTGCTCCCCATATCTCCTCTCACAACTGGCTATAATAAAACCTAAACTGATTGTTGCTCTGGGTGCCACTGCACTTTCGTATTTCGTTGAAAGAGATGGACTCCAGATAACGAAGGTGAGGGGGCAGCTCTTCGATTGGATTGGAGGTATAAAAGTATTCGTCATGTTCCATCCAAGTTATCTGCTTAGAAACGCATCAAGAGCCCCAGGTTCACCAAAGAGTCTTACTTGGGAGGATATCCAGAAAGTCAGAAAGATGTACGATCAACTACTGGCTGGAGAGGAAATTGACATATAGGAGGAAAGCATGGCCGAAAACTATTTGGTGACAGGAGGAGCGGGATTCATAGGTTCACATGTTGTGGATGAGCTTATAGCCGCCGGTAAGATTCCAATCGTTGTTGACAATCTTTCGAGTGGGAAGATTGAGAACCTGGATCCAAGAGCACTGTTCTATGAGCAAGACATCAGAGATCAAGAGATGATGGAAAAGGTCTTCATGCTTCACAGACCTGTCGCTCTCTTCCATCTTGCAGCCCAAATAAGCGTTTCTAGATCGGTAAGAGAACCCGAAGAAGACGCGATGATCAACATAATAGGAACCCTGCGACTTCTGAAGATCGCTGCAAAATACGGAGTTAAGAAAGTCGTCTTCTCATCGACGGGAGGAGCGATCTATGGTGATGAGGTCAAGAAGATACCTACAGATGAGGAAGAGCTTCCGAAACCGCTTTCTCCATATGGCATTGCGAAGTTCTCAACCGAGAACTATCTGAGGTTCTTCTCCAATGAGCTTGGCATGAAGTATGTGGTTCTGAGATACGCGAATGTTTATGGGCCCAGGCAGGACCCATACGGAGAAGCTGGAGTCGTCGCGATTTTCTCCGAGAGAATGCTCCGAAATCAGGAGGTCGTCATTTTCGGTGACGGACAATGTGTAAGGGACTACGTTTTCGTCTCTGATGTTGCAAAGGCGAATCTTCTGGCACTCGAAAAAAGTGAAGATTGCATAATGAACATAGGAACCGGAAAGGGAACCTCAGTCAACGAGCTATTCACACAAATGAAGAGAATCACTGGCTATGCAAGAGAAGCCATTCACAAAGAACCGCGACCGGGCGACCTGAAGAAATCGATTCTAGATGTGAATAAGGCTAAATACCTACTAGGATGGGAGCCTGAAGTGAAGCTTGAAAAGGGGCTTGAGAGTACAATTGAGTATTTCAGAAATGAACTGGTCTCCTCTTAGTGAGAGATTACGACCGCGAGAGTTCGACGATGTAGTAGGACAGGAAC
Organism: Mesotoga sp. UBA5847; assembly: GCF_002432735.1. NCBI lineage: Bacteria > Thermotogati > Thermotogota > Thermotogae > Kosmotogales > Kosmotogaceae > Mesotoga > Mesotoga sp. UBA5847. The sequence continues at coordinate 57,480 of NZ_DJGL01000079.1, forward strand.
ATCTTACAGGAAAGAAGGGAATAATTCGAGGTGCCGTCGAGAGCGGCAAACTCTTTTCAATGATACTTTACGGCCCACCTGGAACCGGAAAGACAACTATCGGAGAAATCATCAGATCAAAGCTGGGAAACCGATATCACTTCGAGTTCTTTAGCGCGAGTCTCCAAGGAACGGCTGATCTCAAGAAGCACTTTGAGCACGCCGAGAGACTGAAGAAAGTAGGTCAGCAACTTGTGCTCTTCGTGGATGAGATCCACAGATTGAACAAGAGCCAGCAGGACGTATTTCTTCCTGTTACGGAAAAGGGTTTGATAATACTGATCGGGGCGACGACGGAGAATCCTAGTTTCGAAGTCAATCCTGCCCTTCTCTCCCGCTGTCGTCTCGTAATTCTCAAGGGTCTCAACGAAAACGATATTGACAATCTTCTGAAGAAGGCCCTTGAGAAGGACAGGGTTCTCAAGAGTTCGGGAGTGACCGTCTGCGATGAAGTAATCGAAGTGATTTCTCAGAGCAGCGGTGGAGATGCCCGGATTGCTTTGAACCTTCTCGATACTCTTGTGGAGAGCGCTGCGGCTCTTGACAGAACTTCTCTTGATCTTCAGGTTATGAACGAGCTTTCTGTACTTCCTTCGGGAAGGTATACCAAGAAGGGCGAGGAACATTACGACCTGATCTCCGCTTTCATTAAGAGCATGAGAGGAAGCGATCCAGACGCAGCTCTGTACTATATGCTGCGAATGCTCGAGGGAGGTGAAGACCCGAAGTTTATTGCCAGGAGAATGGTAATCTTTTCTTCGGAAGATATCGGCCTCTCCGATCCCATGGCGCTCGTTATTGCCAATGCCACCTTTCAGGCCGTCAGCAATGTAGGACTCCCTGAGTGCGTTCTGAATCTCTCCGAGGCCGCAATCTATCTCGCAGTCGCGACCAAGAGCAATAGAACCTGCAGCGCCATGATGAAGGCAAGGGAGATGGTCAAGGCTACACCTAATCTGGACGTACCTCTTAAGCTGCGCAATGCCGTGACGAAGATGATGAAAGAACTGGGATATGGTAAGGGATACAACTATCCACACACAACTGGAGGGTTTTCACGTGAGTATTATCTCCCAGAATCCATAAAGGAGGAAGTCTTCTATGTTCCCGGAACTAACGGAAAGGAACGATACGTTCTTGAGAGACTTAGGTCACTATGGAAGGGTATGAAGCTCTACCCGGAGGAAAAATGAAAAGCTTCATTCTAGAGGATGAAAGGATCATTCAGCTCGAAATCTCCGACATAACCCAACAGGAAGTTGACGTTATTGTCAATGCAGCCAACGGCTACATGAGGCACGGAGGTGGAGTGGCAGGAGCTTTGGTGAGAGCAGGCGGAAAGGAGATTCAGCTTGAAAGTGACGCATATGTTAGGCAGAATGGACCTTTAGGGATCTCCGAAGTAGCCGTAACCGGAGCCGGCACCCTGCTAGCAAAGAATATTATACACGTCTTTGGTCCACAGTATGGAGAACTTGACTTGGAAAACAAACTCTACAATTCGTTCACTAATGTTCTTAACAAGGCTGCCGAAATGGGAGCTATTACGCTCGCCACTCCGGCAGTCTCCACGGGCATATTCGGAGTTCCGATATCTATTTGTGCAGATCAGTTTCTGAAAGCGGTTGTAGATCATCTATCAAACAAGTCATCATCGTTGAAACTGATAAAGATGTGCTTGATGGACAAGAAGGCCTACGACGAGTTCCTCAATATCGCTCTAGACTACTTCAGTTCAGAAGGATAACTCTATAAACTCCTTTTTTGAGAAGACTTTCAGCGGTTTCCTCATTCTTCGTCAGCCATACAGTGAAAACGTCAACATCCTGACCGGCATACTCTGAAGCGATAGGGTCGTTTTCAAGCACATAGTTGTAGTCTTCTTCGTTAACCCTAACTATCTTGGGCGTTCCAAAGTAATCTGACGGCTTACTTCGATAATCATTGAAGGTCATCCCTTCGTACGATTTGCTGCCAATATAACGAAGTATCGGTACGAAATCGTTTGCAGGCACATAGCCGGGCAGCTGAGTCAATAACCCACCATCACTTGTGAAGAACCAGAAAGTAGGCGTTCCCCGTATTTGGAAATGGGCGTATAGATCACCATAGGTCATCTCCCTGACTTCTTCTCCAACTATGTAAGAAGCCTTTCCGGGATTACTCTTGTAGATCTGAGAGAAAATGAAGCCTGCTCGAAGCAGTTCCTCAACAGTCTCATCAGCAAGCGTCTCCTTAATAAATCTCACGCAATACACACAGTTGTTATCCGAGAACATTACTATAGCTTCCTTCTCCTGGATCTCTGCCAGTCGCAGTGTCTTGTCAAAATCATTTAGCATTCCGACATAAGACAAGATCATCACAGGTAGAATCAGAACAATCACAATCAGCATCTTTCTCATAAAATCAACCTCCCGTTACGAACTGTAATAAATTCAGATTGCCCGTCATCGTAATAAGTCCGGCAGCAAATAGTACTACGAAGACCGATATCCTAATAACCATTCTCCACTTACTCTCGCCACCAAACGAGAGCTTGGAGGTAAGCTTCGCTACAACTCCACTGAGGGTAAGGAATGGGATACTCAGACCTAATGAGTAGACCAGAAGCATCATACCACCCTCCGCTATCGCAGACTGGTTTGCAGCCAAGACAAGAATCGAACCAAGAATCGGTCCCGCACAAGGTACCCACACCAGACCGAGAACGGCTCCGAGCACAAAGCCACTAACAGCAGATCCTCCGAACTTCCAAACGTTAAGGTTTACTCCCCTAATTCCTATCTCGAAGAGATAGAGGAAGCCAAAGAGAATGAAGAGGCTTCCAGAAATAACATTCATCAGGACTTCATTCTGCCTTATGAACGTACCAAGACCTGTTGCGCCGATACCAAGAATGAAGAAGAAGATAGACATACCCAGTGTAAAAAAAGCTCCCCTTATGAAGCGCGCCTTTGCATCATTTGCTCCACCCATAAGAACTCCAAAGAAGACTGGAATAAGCGGAAGAATACATGGAGAGAAAAAAGAAAGCAATCCCCCTAAGAAGGCGCTGCCGTATGTCACACTGGTTGTTACAATGGGACTAATCAATGGTGAAAGGCCGATTGTTCCGGTTGCTACAGAAGTCAATTCATTCATATTACCCCTCCCGGGTATATTATAAACTATTCTCGTTTTCCATGCAAATGAACTCTTTGTGAAGAAGTGTAGCATAAGGGCGGCATCCACCATCCGCCGATAAGAGCAACCGAGAAAGTGCATTGTTGAGACGTTCGCTTCGCTCACGAGAAGACAGGAATTTAGAAACCAGTCTGTTGACGCAAGGCGCCGAGGAACATCGGCGGACGCAAGGCTGGCGAAGATCACGCCAGGTCGCAATGCCCGGGAAAGCATCCGGGGACGCA
>NZ_DJGL01000079.1:60978-86421 GCF_002432735.1 Mesotoga sp. UBA5847
TCCGCTTCGCGGGCAAAAGAGCTGCTGCACGCTGGAAAGAACCGCTTTGCGCTTAAGAGCGGAGAACCCGCTGATCGCTTTGAAGAGCAGTCCTCCGTTATGAGTCCCAGATCATTCACCCGTCCTACGATAAGATCAATCGAGAAAGCGTGTTGTCGAGACGTTCGCTGCGCTCACGAGAAGGCGAGAGAAAAGCCTGTCACCTCGCGCCAGCGAGCATCACTTCCGCCGATGCTTTTCGGCGCATCACTTCCCCGGATGTTCTTTCTGGCCTCGCCTCCTGTCGAAGGCAGCCTTACGCCTTGTTCCTAGCGATTATTTTACTTCTCTTCTTCGATTCCCAGTTCAGAAAGCGTCTTCCTCAACCATCGAAGAGATTTTTCGATCAGAGGTCCACCGGTCCCCTCACATTCCATGCTAAGAGTCCCACTGTAACCGTGGTCTCTCAACATGGCAATTATCTTTCTGATATTATCCGCATTGACTCCATCACCTATTGCCGAATGGCTTATTCCTATGCCGGTGTCTTTTCCCCTCATGGCATCTGCAAGATCTTTCGAAACATCTTTGATGTGGACATGTTTGACCTTGTCAATGAATCTCCTGCAGAATTCCACCGGATCTTGGCCGGCAATGAAGCTGTTCCCTGTGTCTAAATTCAGACCGAGTCTATCGCTCTTCACGAAGTTAAGCATCTCATCAAGGAGATCGGGGTTCGTAGTGAAGTAACCGTGAACCTCAATGTTGATGTTTATCTCGTAGATCTCTGCAGTCTCGACGATGATACCATACGCCCTTTTCATTAGTTCAAGGGCCTCTTTATCGCTAAACCCTGAGGGTTTCTTCAAACCGTCGGTCGTTGCAATATTGGGGCAGTCGACAAGTTTGGCCCAGGGGATGGACTTGAGAACGTAAGGTACACCGTTGTAAAAGCCTTCATTCCCCGAGAGTGGATACGCAGAATCGATTTGTGAGAAACGCACACCATATTTCTGCATAGTGAGCTTCGTTTTCAGTGGATCCTCCGTGAGCGATATGTGGGGGAAGTATCCAAGACCGTGAATCCACGAGACACCGTCAATGATACCGGGCTCAATAAAGTGAACATCGTTTTTATGAGCCCACTCAAGAGCCTTCTCAAAACTAAATACTGCCGAGTTAAATGCATCAGTATGAAAGCCTATTTTCACAGCAGTTCCTCCTAAGCTATAATGAACGCACGATTTCTTCACGTTCTCTGAAGTATTCAACAGAATCCTTTACCAGCCTGTCCATAACCGATACATCGCAGGGACCGGTAGAGAGAACGTAGGGATCGGGGTATGGACCCAAAGGTTCAAATGTTATGAATCTTCCCTTTTGATTCATACCGACGAGATAAGCCGCCATGATCGCAGTATCGATATCTATTTGCCCCTTACCCGGAGCATCCCTGTTACTGTCGGCTATGTGAAGATTTACGAGCCTTTCACCGCACTTAATGATTGCTTCTCCCACATGCTGTTCTCCGTTAAGCATGTGATATATGTCTCCATTGAGGCAGTTGACCAGTGGATCATCAACCATGTCCAGGTAATCTAGTGCCTCATCAACGGTATGAACCAGACTCACCTCTGCAGATCTTATAGGTTCAATCACCGGCTTCACTCCAGATTCTTTGAAATGGCAAACGCATTGCCTCAATGCTTCTGCACTTCTCTCCATCTCTAACCCGTCAACGGCATCCGGTCTTCCAACGGCGCCAGGGACAACAATAAGATAAGTCCCTCCAAGAAAGGAGATGTAGCTGGAAACTTCGAGAATATAATCTTGTGCTTTCTTCCGAACCTCTTCCAAAGGACTTGAAAGATCTCTCTGGGGCGAGAACATTCCACAGGCACCGGAGACTTTGATCCCCGAGTTTTTGAGCGCTTTTTTCATTGCTTCCTTTGGAATAGATGTATCTCCCTTTATCTCAACATACTCAAATCCGTTTCTTCTGAGTCTTTCAAGAGACTCGTCTATTGGCTCAGTACCGAACATCCAGATACTCCACGAGAGCGACAGCCTTCGTTCGAAGCTTTCCGGCCTTCGCCTTTTCTCTTCAACGAATCTCTTCTTTATCGTTTGGTTTTTCAGAACGAAATTCTGAGGCTTCACGACTTCTCCTCCTTGACAGTTGCCGGCTTTATCTTCTCTTTCTTCCTGTACGAACTTAGGACACTCACGGCAAGAGAGGCGATGATCAAAACACCGAATGTTACGGTCTGGAAGTACGGGTTTACTCTGAGCATGTTTAGGGAATTTGAGATGATTCCCATTAACAATACGCCAAAGAACGTTCCTATTATTCGGCCTTTGCCTCCTGAAAGCGGTGTTCCTCCAATAACTACTGCTCCTATTGCCTTAAGTTCAATTCCGCTGCCGGTAGATGGTTGTGCGGCTCCAATTCTTGATAGAAGAACCATCGATGCTACTCCAATGAACAGACCATTAAGTGCAAATGCTGTCAGCTTTGCTTTGTTCACAGAAATCCCCGATAGGTAAGCTGCCGATTGGTTACTGCCGACAGCGTATGTACGTCTGCCAAGTTTTGTGTATGAGAGCAAGAAGTGCATAACTATGTATGCGGCAATACTGATGAGGAAACTCAGTGGAACGATCTGCCAGAGTCTGAAAGTACCTATGAATTCGAACTGACCGTAGATTGTTTGGAACGTTCCCTTGGTGATCGCGAGAGCAACTCCCTGGAAAACACTGATGAAGGCGAGCGAAGTTATAAATGAAGGCGCTTTGAAAGCTCTAGCGGTGATACCAACAAGAAGACTGTTGAAGACTGCCAAAGCAATTCCCAGAAGGATTGCCAACACATATCCATAACCTGCTTTGATCATCATTGCCATGACCACTGAAGAAAGGCCGATGTTTGCACCTACCGAGATGTCTATCTCGCCAGAGATGATGAGCAAAGTCATCCCGGAAGACACAATACCAAGAACCGCTATCTGCTCGAGAATGTTCATTATGTTGCTTGTTGTAAAGAATCTTGGGTTGACCAATCCGGTTATAACCGCAATAGCAACTTCAGCAACCAAGAGATAGAACCACTGATTCTTCAAGATGGAGCTTCTTCTTCTAGTAAGGGTTCTCTTTCCGTTAGCCGTTGCACCATCCTTACTCATTGTCTTCATTCCCTCCCGCAAACTCTAGACTCCTATGAAACGCTTTATCATATCTTCTTCTTCAATGTCTTTATTCTCTACAATCTCTACCAGTCGCCCATTTCTCATAACCCCGATTCGGTCACTCATCGAAAGCAGTTCAGGCATATCGGATGAGATCATGATTATGCATTTGCCTCGTTCGGCAAGCTCAATTATAAGCTCATAGATCTGCTCTCTTGCTCCGATGTCTACGCCTTTTGTCGGTTCGTCGAATATATAGACATCCGAATCGTCAATCAGCCAGCGACCGATAATAACCTTTTGCTGATTTCCTCCGGAAAGCTCTTCGATCTTTTGCGACTTGTCCTGTGCTGCAACAGAGAGCTTGTTAACAATGTCATCAGTAAGTTTTTCTTCTTCCTTGAGATCGAGAAGAAAGCCCTTGAAATTCTCGCTATGCACAAGAGCCGTATTCTCAACGATATCTCTTCCCCCAAGCATGGCCAGTTTCTTTCTATCCTCAGTAATCAAAGCGATTCCATGTTTGACAGCATCCTGCGGAGACTTTATCTTCAATTTCCTACCCTTTAGAACTATCTCTCCTTCATCGGCCCTGTCCGCTCCAAAGAGAATATTCACCAGTTCACTTCTCCCCGATCCGACCAGTCCCCCAATTCCGAAAACCTCCCCCTTCCTTACTGAGAAACTGACATTGTCGACTACTCCCCAGCTGGTTATGTTTTTCACTTCAAGAGCTACATCGCCAATGTCAACTTTCTTTCTCCTGTAGAACAGAGAGGCATCTCTTCCCACCATTTTCCTGATGATCTCTTCAACGGTTATGCTTTCAATTGAGAAAGTACCCATACTCCTCCCATCCTTAAGGACCGTTACTCTGTCTCCTATTTCGAAGATCTCTTCAAGGTAATGGGATATGTAAACGATACCGATACCGCGATCTCGCAGATTTCTTACAATATCCATGAGAGCCTTCGTTTCGTCCATTCCTAGAGAGCTGGTCGGTTCATCCATTATTAGGACCTTCGCGTCTCTGTAAAGAGCTTTGACAATCTGTAGCATCTGCTTCTGAGAGGCTGAAAGTTCTTCAACCAGAACACTGGTCGGGAGGTGCATCTTCAGAGTCTCTATGATTTCATTCACCTTCTCCGTCTGTCTCTTAGTGTCAACAACAAATGGAAGCCGCCCTGTTAACTCATCGCCGAGATATACATTATCGGAAACGGTAAGAGAGTCTACCAGTTCGGCATCCTGATAGATTGTAGAAATACCCATTTCTATCGACTGGCGCGGAGTTAGGCCCTCAACTTTTTTGCCATCGATCTTGATCAGCCCCGCCTCGGGTGAAATCGCTCCGGAAAGAATCTTGATCAATGTAGATTTTCCGGCCCCATTCTCTCCAACAAGGCAATGGACCTCTCCCGGAAGAAGCTCAAATGATACGTCATCTAGCGCCCTATGATTTCCGTAAATCTTCGTGGCTTTCTCCATTTCGACTATTGGATTTCTCTGCATATCTTCACCCTTATCAAAAGATTATCTAAAAGGGGGGACGAAGAGCTCCGCTCTCATCCCCCCTGGAATCTCGATTCTTTATCAGTAAAGCGAATTGTATTGCGGGAAATACTCTCTTGTCAGATCTATCCAGACTGGATCGACATCCCAGGGAACTACTTTCGTCTTGTCATCTATCGTTTCGGGAGTGATCGGAGTGTTGGGTAGAAGAATCTGCTGATTCAGATCGGTTATGAGTTCCTGAGTGTAAGCATGGAGCGCAAGGAAAGATACGAATCCTTCCCAACCGGGTGAAGTAGAAATTGAGTAATCGATGCTTCCTTCTTTGATAAGCTCAATTCCGTAAGGGGCACCATTTGTTGTGATTACCCTGATCGGGTCATTTAACAAACCTCTTGTCTTCAACATTCTGACAACTGCCGCTGCCATTTCCTCATTGAAGATAAAAAGGTTGGAGAATTCGTAACCGGATTCGATCAAATCCTGGGCCTGATCAACAGCAACAGTCGGAGTGTACTGACCATCTCTGATTGCTACGATCTCGTTCTTTCCCAGTTCTTTAACCTTCGGTTCGAAAGTGTTTCTGAACATCTGAACGGGAACGTGTTCGAAAAGCCCCATGATGCATGCGATATTTTCACCAGGATATTTGTCTGCGATGTAGTTGGCGATATTTACTCCCATTCCCTCCCAGTCAAAGTCAATGCATGCAACGATATCGTCATCTGACTGGAGGACCTGACCAACGTTGTCTGTAACCACCAGAGGTATCCCTGCCTTAGCAGCTTCTCTTGCGGCAATAAAAGCACCATTAGGATTGAAAGAGAAGACACACATACCGTCAACACCCATATTTACCAGAGTGTTGATATTCGTGATCTCTTTCTCTGTATCATAGTCGGAGTTAAGTACGATAACTTCTACCCCGACGAGACTTGCCGCATACTCGAATCCTTCAACGTCCTTTCTGTACCACGTATCGGGTCCCGGAGTTACGTAACCATAGGTAAGTCCTGCAAGAAGCGCTTCTCCTCCAAGAATCACTGCAAGTAGAAGAAGAAGCATTACCGAACGCCTGACATGTCTCATAGCTTTACCTCCTTTTTGGAATAATGAATTGACAAATACTATCAGGGAATGCCCAGAGCAATTATATCAATGACTAGCGTTTTTGAAGAATTCCGCTGATGTCTGCTGTAATTCGACAAAGGACGATTACAGACTTCATTGGACGAATACAGCCAAATATCCTTCTTATCTGAAAAATTATGAGTTCACCATAAGTTATTCTTTGCTTTGGGCAATAAATTATTCTTGATTGCTTCTTCGGGCTGCCAAGAGGCAGACTCTCATTCTACAGTGATATACCTGTCTTGATCCTTCACTTCAAGTAAGAGGCGGACGGAAGCGGAGATTCAGCCTTTGAACTCTAGCTGGTGAGGCTCGTGCCTTGTTCACTCATAACACTTGTTCAAAGCCGGAGCAATAACTTAGGGGGAAGAAGGATGGAAAGATTTGTCAAGGTTACGGGAGGGAGATTATGGTATGAAGTCAAAGGCAAAGATCTGAAGGCATCCCTTTGCTAACGATTCATGGCGGCCCCGGTGTTCCTCACAACTATCTGGAGACACTCGAGATTCTGGAAGACGAAAGACCCGTGGTATTCTACGATCAGCTCGGTTGCGGGAAATCTGAGAGACCTTCAGATACCTCTCTGTGGAGAATCGAGCGGTTTGTCGAGGAGATAGAGCTTTTCAGAAGTGAGCTAACCTACCCGGAAAGTCACCTGCTAGGGCAGTCCTGGGGGACAATTCTTGCCTGCGAATACGCTCTGAAATATCCGCAGACGGTCAGAAGCATGGTTCTCTCCGGACCGGCAATGAGTATTTCAAGATTCGAAAGTGATGCTAGAGGGCTAATGGAAACGCTTTCAGTTGAATCAAAAGAGGCTATTAACAGAGCAGAGAAAAGCGGCAACTTCAACCGAGAAGATTATCAGGAAGCAGTATCGGAGTTCTACGGCAAGTTCGTTTGCAGAATGGAACCCTGGTCCGAATGCATTAATGAGTAGTCGCAGGCATGGGTGAGAAAGTATACAATTATTATGTACGGGCCGAGCGAATTCACAGTAACCGGTGTTATGAAGGGTTACGACTGCAGTTCGCGGCTCGGCGAAATCGGCTGTCCCGTTCTACTGACCTGCGGAGAATACGACGAGGCGACACCCGAGGCAACCGCTTTCTACAGAGAGAAGTTTCCGAACGCTATTATGAGAGTCTTTGAAGAGTCTTCTCATGAACACCATCTCGAAAAAGCCGCTCGAATATATCCAGCAAGTTAGGCAGTTCCTGACACGCGCTGACCAGAACCCTTAACGAAACCAGCCTTCAAAATTGTCACCGCTCTTTTGAGATTGCAGTAGTACAGCCGGAAGGTTCAGTTTTACGGAATCGCAGGTTTGTAGATAATCAGTTCTGTGCCGGCCGGGATACTCCGAACTCTTGTGAGGTCGGGGTTGTATTTCATAATCTCAGAGGTATCGATACGGTACATTTCGGATATCGACCTCAACGTTTCGTTCCACCCTATAGTATGGATAAAGCCCGTCCCCACCGACCAGTTGTTATCTACGGATGCGCTAACGACAAATCTTCCAAGCACATGATCGATGATCACTTCGGAGACCTCGAGCATGACATCCCTAACCACCGGTCTTCTCTCAAACATGCTGTACCCACCGCCACCGCCGGCCCGATAGCTGCTCATAACTACTTCGTACTTTTCATCCATATCGACAGGCTTTCCCTGATACCTGATACTAAGTACTCTCTCACCAACCGGTCTATCCACAGCAATTATGTATTCTATTCCTTCCCACATATCATAATCTTGACTCGTTAGCTTTGGAGTCAACCAACTTTCTGAGATGGATATCTTGTTGTCAGTACAAGTGAAGTATTCTGCGCTCCTTTCCAGGGCGGCTTTGATGTCTGAACCGGATACCTGAATAACCTTCAAAGTGCTTGACATGGGGTAGATCGAGATAAGATCCCGAATTGTTATTGGCCCTGTCTTCCAGCCTGTAATTTCGTCTGTACAAATGGCGGCACACGAGATCGTTGCACCGGTCGCTTCCATCTGAACTCTGTTTATGAACTGAGCAAGAGGATTATCCTTCATCTTAGCTTCAAGCGGATCTTCTATGAAGAAATCTCCAATAGAAAACCCGACCGGTCTTTCAAGCCATTTCTGGACTCTTGTTTCGAAGTCCTTCAAAGCTCCAACGACATAGTCGTCAGGATCATATGAAGCCACAGACACCTGCTCGACCGACTTTTCAACGATCTGCCAGCCGTCTTCTATTTTCTCCAGCTTCAAGTCAACCTTGCCGACAAACCTTCCGAGACTGGACGGTTGAGAGACAACTACTCCGTCTATTATCTCGGCGATAGTCCTATGTTGATGCCCCGTAAGAAGCACATCAATACCCTCGATTGTCTTTACAAGTTCAAAACCCACATTCTCGTCCGTAAGCTCCTCGGTTGGTTCTCCCGTTGTGAGATCTCTTTCAAAGCCTCCGTGATAAGCAACTATAAGTACATCGACTTCATCTCTGAGTTTAGGAACAAGTTCTTCTGCAACGTTCACAGGATTCAGGAATGCAAGCCCGGCGATATGTTCCGGATCCTCCCATCTTGGGATAAGGTTTGTGGTTAGGCCGAGAATCGCAATTCTTACATTCTCGCCTTGTTCTCCAAGAGTTATTATCGAATACGGCTGAAACACATATTCAGCAGAGTCGTCGAAGATAATGTTCGCTGAGAGAAAGGGAAACTCTGCCGAGACCATCGCGTCCTCAAGAGTCCGTGGGCCGTAGCTGAATTCGCAATTTCCTATCGTAGAGGATGTCAAATCGATCAAGTTCATAGCCCTTATAACAGGATTGATACCTGAGTTGTCGATCTTCGCAAAGAAGTACGAAAACGGCGTTCCCTGGATCAGATCACCTGTATCTATAACAAGTGTGTGTGGATTGGTATGTCTGATTTGACTGACGAAAGAAGAGATCCTTGCCAGACCTGCGTCCAAAGAATCACCCGTCACATAATCGACAGGAAAAACGTTCCCATGTATGTCGCTTGTATGGAGAATTGTAAGATGAAAATCCGAAGCAAATGAAAGTACAAGAGAAGAGATAATGAAAAACGAAGCAAGGAGCCTTCGCACCTAAACCCCTCCTTTAGCCTCACGCCTCAAATTGTGCAGCGAGAAAAGAAAGCGGGATGACAGGCATCCCGCAGAGTTCTATCTCTCTTCGAGCTTCGAATCAATCATGAAGATTCCATTCGCGTGGTCTCCGACCATTCTCAGCCTCTTAACTATGTTCCTGAACGTCTTCTCCTCTTCAACCTGTTCAGTGACATACCACTGCAGAAAGTCGTTAGTCGCGTAATCCCCTTCTTCATCGGAAATCGTGACGAGATTGTTGATCCTTGAAGTGATGTATTTCTCATGTTCGAGTCCTTTTTCGAACACATCTAAAATCGACTTGTAGTTAATGGTCGGTTTCTCAATGCCGGGAATCTCGACGGTTGCATCGACATCTTGTAAGTAATTGACTAGTTTCATTGCATGTTCTTCTTCCTCTTTGGCCTGCTTCCACATGAAGTTCTCCGTACCGAAGTATCCGTTCTTGTGTGCCCACGCGGCCATTCCCATGTAGATAAACGCAGACTCGAATTCAGCCTTTATTTGAGCGTTGATCTCCTTTTCCATTCTTGCCGTTATCATAGTTAGCCTCCTTCTCCATTCTGTTTAAACGTCAACAGTTCCTTCATGATATTTTACCACCGCGAAGAGAACTCTCAAAGTATCTTAACGAGTTGGAACCAGCAGTTCACTCTCTGAGCTGTTCTAATAGACTTATACGAAGCAGCCTATTCTTAGTTATTTGCAGCCTTTCGATTTGGAATGGCAATCTCATAAATGTATAATCTCTACATAAGGACGGCCAATTTCTCAACAAAGGGGGTAATAACAGTGAGGAAGATCTTCTTGTTTTTCTCAGTGCTGCTGATTGCAGCGGCGCTGATGGCGGCACCACTGAAAGTTGCTTTTGTCTACGTAGCACCGGTCGGCGACGGTGGTTGGAGCACCATGCACAATGAAGGTAGGCTTCATCTCGAGAGAGTTTTCGGGGATCAGATAGTAACTGATTTTATTGAAAGCGTTCCCGAAGGTGGAGAAGCCGAAACGGTGTTCAAAGGATATGCTCAAAGAGGTTATGATTTGATCTTCGGAACCAGTTTTGGCTACATGGACCCTATGGTAAAAGTATCTCAGTCTTTCCCCAACTCAATCTTCATGCACTGTTCGGGTTATATGACCACTGACAATCTCGGCACATATTTCGGAAGGATGTACGAACCGAGGTTCCTTAGCGGTCTAATCGCAGGGGCAATGACCAAGAGCAACATCATTGGCTACGTTGCTGCCTACCCGATTCCGGAGGTTATTCGAGGAATCAACGCTTTTGCAATGGGCGTTCAGTACGTGAATCCGGATGCAAAGGTTCACGTGGTCTGGTCGAATACTTGGTTTGACCCAGCAAGAGAGAAGGAGGCTGCGGAGTCCCTACTCGATATCGGTGCAGATGTCATAACACAGCATCAAGACTCTCCTGCCCCACAGCAGGCGGCAGAAGATAGAGGCGCGCTTTCAATAGGATACAACAGCGACATGACCGCCTTCGCTCCAAACGCATTCCTCGCAGCCCCTGTATGGAACTGGGGTCCTTTCTACGAGTACGTAGTGAGAAGAGTTATGGACGGTACCTGGACCAATGAGCAGTATTGGGGCGGTATTAAGGACGGAGTAGTCGATATCTTCGTTGGCGACCTAGTACCCCAAGGAGTAGCAAAGCTTGTGATGTCGATGAGAGAGGCGATAATCGAGGGTATTATGCACCCGTTTGACGGACCGGTGTATGACCAGTCTGGAACACTGAGATACGGCAAGGGCGAGAGGCCATCGGATAGTGATCTTCTCAGTATGGACTGGTTTATCAATAACGTTGTAGGTAAAATACAGTGAAAACACTGAGGGGCCTTCTGGCCCCTCAATTTCTTTCTTTGGAGTGATATTTCTTGGCTGATCTTTCAGTTCTCGAAATGAGAAACATCACTAAAGCCTTTCCAGGAATTCTTGCAAACGATAACATTTCGTTCGATCTCCGAAAGGGAGAAGTGCACGCTCTACTTGGAGAAAACGGAGCAGGCAAGACGACCTTAATGAATATCCTTTTCGGAATTTACAAGCCCGATGGTGGAGAGATTCTCGTTGAGGGAGACAGGGCGTCGATCTCTTCACCTCATAATGCGCTGAAGCAGGGAATAGGAATGGTGCAGCAGCATTTTACTGTAGTTCCCTCCTTCACGGTTGCCGAGAATGTTGTTCTCGGCTTGAAAGACATGGGCTTTTTTGTAAAGACAAAATCAGTTGAATCGAGCATAAAGAATCTGGGAGAAAGCTATGGCCTACCCGTGAATCCAAAGGCAAGGGTCTGGACTCTCTCGGTCGGAGAGAAACAGCGAATCGAGATTCTAAAGTTGCTTTATACCGGCGCGAAAGTCATCATTCTTGACGAGCCAACGGCAGTCCTTACTCCTCAAGAGACTGAAGTCTTGTTCAAAGCAATAAGAAAGCTCGTGAGTGAAGGCTCTTCAGTGATCTTCATAAGTCACAAACTTGACGAGGTTCTCCAAATAAGCGACAGGGTTACGGTATTGAGAGGTGGCAGGGTTGTTGGAACTGAAGAGAGAAGTTCAATTGATAGAAGATCTCTCGTAAGAATGATGGTTGGAAGAGACGTTTTGCTGGACTTCGAGAAATCAACAAAGGAACCTGGTACTACTGTTCTGGAAGTTGAAGACTTGACCGTGAAAAATGACAAGAATCTTGAAGCGGTGAAGAGCTTGAGTCTGAACATCCGCTCTGGTGAAATACTAGGCATCGCAGGGGTCGCGGGTAATGGGCAAAGAGAGCTTGCAGAAGCCATTTATGGCCTTAGAAAACCTGTTCACGGTACGATTCGCTTGAACAGCAAGACTCTTCGTCACACCGATGTCGCTCAAAGAATTCGGGCAGGCGTGGCATTTGTTCCCCAGGACAGGAGAGCTCTGGCTACATGTCCCTCGCTGTCAATTACTGAGAACATGTTTATGAAGAACGCCCACACGAAGTACATTCCTCAGTCTCCGTTCAACGTAGATTTTCGTGCAATGCAGAAGGCTACGGAGCGACTCGTAAGCGAGTATTCGATTTCAACTCCGTCGACCAAGACTCAGGCAAGATTTCTTTCCGGAGGAAATCTTCAAAAACTCGTACTCGCGAGAGAGCTGTCAACTAAGCCAACTGTAATCATTGCAGAGCATCCTACAAGAGGTTTAGACGTGGGAGCAATGGAGTTTGTCTATAAATCCCTTCTTGCTCATAAGGATCGAGGAGCGGCTATCCTGCTTCTAGCCGGGGAACTCTACGAGATATTCAGGCTTTCAGATAGAGTTGCTGTGATGTATGAGGGTCAGATAATGGGGTACACACCTCCTGATCCAAAGTATACAGAGGAAATTGGTTTCATGATGGCCGGTTCAAAACAGGAGGAGATCGCGTGAAGTTGAGAATAGAAAAGAGACTCGCCGTTCCCAGATACTCCTCTATCCTTGTACCAATACTCTCAGTGGCCGCTGCGTTGCTGCTGATGGGAATCATTCTGTTGATCTTCTTCTACGGCCGACTTGGAACCTTGTCTCTTGCATTCAAAGAGACGTTTGAAGCATACAGGGAAATGTTGACTTGGCCCTTTGCGAACAGATACGGGATATTCAGTACACTAATGAGGATGGTCCCGCTGGCTTTCGTTGGGCTCGGCCTTTCATTTGCATACAGAATGAAGATATGGAACATAGGAGGTGAAGGCCAGCTCTATATGGGAGCATTGGCCGCTACCTGGGGAGCTCTCTACTTATTCAAAGATGTCACTTCGCCAGTACTTATGATTCTCCTCATTTCAGTTCTAGGAGCGGCAGCGGGTGGCATTTGGGCCTTAATCCCTGCATTAATGAAGGCATTTGCAAAGACCGACGAGATAGTGGTAACTCTCATGCTCAACTATGTCGCAATATTCTGGGTAGATTATCTTGTATACGGACCGTGGAAAGACCCCAAGGGCTACGGGTTCCCCGGGACGGCCCCTTTTCCTCAGCAGGCAAGACTTCCGACTCTCTTCGGCGGCGAATTTCACATTGGCTTTTTCCTGGCAGTCGTGTTGGCGTTCATTCTCTTCTATGTGTACAGAAGGACAAGGTGGGGAATGAACTCAAAAATCGTTGGAGACAATGCTCAAGCTGCCAGATACTCGGGAATCAGCATAATAAAGTACACGATCATTGCGCTCGTTGTTAGCGGAGCGATAGCGGGCTTGGGTGGAGCCATACAAATGATGGGAGTGCAACACAGACTGCAACACGGCTTCTCTCCAGGATACGGATACACTGCGATCATTGTAGCCTGGCTGGCCAAGCTGAACCCGATTGCAATTCTGCTTGTCGCATTTCTCTTCGGAGGGCTACTCGTAGGAAATGATCAGCTTCAGATGTTCTATAAGCTGCCGATGGCTCTCATATCGGTATTTCAGGGGCTGGTACTCTTCAGCCTTCTCGGAGGAGAGGCTATTGCCAAATATAGATTGAGGGTATCGAGAGAGGAGGCAGTTACGAATGAATAATATCGAGTCTTTCATTCTCTCGACACTCAGCGCTACAGTCAGAGCGGGAACTCCTCTACTGTTCGCAGTTCTCGGCACGATCTTCACTGAAAGATCGGGAGTAATGAATCTCGGATTAGAGGGTCTCATGCTGGTCGGAGCTATTGGAGGCTTCGTCGCCTCATATCAGACTTCAAACCTTCTACTTGCTATACTCGTCGCAATGCTTGCAGGAGCCGTTCTCGGCCTTGTTCATGCCTTCTTCACAGTAACTCTCAGAGTGAACCAGATCGTCAGCGGGCTCGCCATAACTATGCTGGGAACCGGTCTAAGCGGTTTGTGGGGAAGAGACTACATCGGGGTAATCGCAAAGCGTTTTCAGCCTATAAGAATTCCTGTATTATCGGATATTCCATATTTGGGCCAGATTCTTTTCAGTCACGACCTTCTTGTCTACATAAGTTTTCTGCTTGTTCCCGTCATGTGGTTCTTCATTTACAAGACACGACCCGGACTGACCCTAAGAGCAGTAGGCGAATCTCCCGAAGCCGCAGATGCTAAAGGTATAAATGTATTCGCAGTCAGATACATCTACACTATTCTGGGAGGTTCAATTACAGCAATAGGCGGAGCTTATCTCTCGTTGGCCTATAACTCGATGTGGATCGAAAACATGACGGCCGGCAGGGGGTGGATAGCCATAGCTCTTGTGCTATTCGCAACCTGGGATCCTGTGAAGGCCTTGATAGGTGCATATCTCTTCGGAGGAATAACTGCCCTTGGATTGAGATTACAAGCAGTAGGAGCTCACGTCTCACCCGACTTTCTCAAGATGCTTCCATATTTGCTCACAATTGTCGTTCTCTTTTTCACTTCGACAGATACGCTGAAGAGAAAGGTTGGTGCACCGGCATCACTGGGAGTACCATATTCAAGAGAAGAGAGAACCTAAAGGAAACAATACTTTCGTCTTTACTGTTGATCCGTAACATTGTTTTGTGGTATAAATTTCCTATCAAAGATTTTCGGAGGTTCAAAGTGATGACTCGAGCAGCATTCATAAGTTTTGCATACGCTTATTGGTTTAGGAGGAACGTCCTTTCTTCGGACTCCTCCGGTGTGTGCTTGAGTTAAAATACACTAGAGAGTATAAAAAGAGAGGACGTTGAGAAGCGTCCTCTCTTTTTATTTTAGGAGGGATGTAGAATGAAGCGGGTTCTTGTATGTGTATTACTACTTATTGGAGTTCTTGGTTTGTCAACGCAGACAGTCGGAATTACTTCGATCGTCGAACACCCAGCGCTAGATGCAGTTAGAGACGGAATTATCGATGTACTTGAAGAGAATGGTTTCAAGGATGGAGAGAGTATCGTGATCGATTTTCAGAACGCCCAGGGATCGGTATCAACCGCAGTAACAATAGCAAAACAGTTTGTTTCTCTGAACCCTGCAGTGATGGTTGGAATTGCCACTCCCTCGGCACAGGCGCTGGTGAATGCCTCGAAGACAATTCCAATAGTCTTCAGTGCCGTCACCGACCCAGTTAGTGCCAGTCTAGTTCCTTCATTTGGCAAAAACCCGGGAAATGTAGTTGGAATCAGCGATATGACGCCAGTCAAGACTCAGCTCCAGCTTCTCAAACTGACTCTGCCACAAGTTGAGACGATAGGGATTATCTACAATTCAGGAGAGGCAAACTCTGTAACGATAAGAGAATTTGCGAAAGAGGCTTGTGACGCTCTGGGAATGAGGTTAGTCGATATTACCGGTTCCACAACAGTTGAAATGGTCACCTCTCTTAACGCTCAGATCAAAGATGTTGATGCTATCTACATCGGTACCGACAACACCGCAGCCTCGAGCATCCAGTCGATTTCCAAAGTCGCCCTAAGAGAGAAGATAGCGATAGTCGCGGCTGACATTGACATCGCAAGATCGGGCGGGTTAATCGGTTTCGGATTCAATTACTACCAAATAGGAAGAGCTACTGGAGAACTGGTCGTCCAAATACTGAAGGGCGCTTCCCCTTCGGAACTCGAAACAAAGATCCTTGGTCAGGATTCATTAATCCTTTTCGTAAACACTGACATTGCAGAAGAAATCGGTATTGAGATACCACAGTCTGTTCTTGATCTCGCAAACATCGTTGTAACTAATGGTGTAGAGACGGAAAGGTAAGTCTATGGCGATTCTGGAACAGGGATTGATAATAGGCCTTATGGCCCTGGGAGTTTATATATCTTTCAGAATAGTTGATCTTCCTGACCTTACGACAGATGGATCCTTTGCCCTGGGAGCAGCGGTTGCGGTAAGGGCTCTGGTTTCCGGATTTCCTGCCTGGTTGGCGATAATGCTTGCGGCCGCCACGGGTGCTCTTGCTGGCAGCATAACCGGAACAATCCATAGAAAGCTCAAGATCAACGTTCTATTAGCCGGAATTTTAGTCATGACAATGCTTTACTCAGTAAATCTCAGGGTAATGGGCGGGCCCAATCTCCCTGTTCCTCGAGTCGTTCCTGAAAGGAGCACTCAAAGTTTTGAAGAGATGAGCGGCGGAACTGGTCTTGATGGCCTTTTTGGAGAGCTCGAGATCAATACTGAAAAACGCACAACAAAGACTACTGTTGTTGCAAAGAACATCTTCAACAACGATCTCGACGGATCCGACTTATTGCTCATAGTTCTCATAATTTCTGCTGTGGTTGTAGTTCTTTCGATTGTGCTGAAATCTGATCCTGGGATGACCCTAAGAGCTTTTGGAAGTAATCCCTCGGGGGTGGTTTCTTTCGGTATCTCTCAGAATCTTCTCGCTATTGCGGGGCTTACCGTTGCGAACTGCATTATCGGGCTGAGCGGCGGTCTATTCGCGCTCTACAGCGGCTTCTCTGATGCCACAATCGGTCAGGGAATGGTCGTAACTGGACTTGCATCGGTAATAATGGGCGAGATACTTCTGGGTAGAGTTAAGCTCTTCTATGGTCTTCTCTCACCGATAGTGGGGGGTGTTATTTATCAGACGCTTCTCTCTCTGGCAATGAGATATGGGTACAGAATCGGTTTTCTTGCAAGCGATATGAAACTACTCACAGCAGTCTTTATTATTACTGTAATTGGATTGAGGCAGCTTTCTACTAGCGGAGGAAAACGAAAGGTTAAACAGGAGGTGAAGAGGTTATGGTCGAATTCAAAGATTTGACGGTCGTATACAATGAGGGGATGGAAAACGAAAGAGTTGCCCTAAGAAATGTTAGTCTGACAATCCCCGAAGGGCAATTTGTCACCATAGTCGGACCCAATGGAGCAGGCAAGTCAACACTTCTCAAAGTAATTCTTGGTGAGGTTCAGCCCACATCGGGTTTATATATAATCGACGACAAGACGATGAATTGCATGAAGCCTCACAGACTTGCTGAGTTCATCGGAAGAGTCTATCAAGACCCAAATACGGGAATATTTCCGGCTCTTACAATAGCCGAGAACCTGATAATTGCATCGAAGAAAGGCAACAGGCCCTTCAGGTTCAGTTCTGTCAAAGAAGAGGCGATAACTCTTCTTAGGGATCTCGGGCTTGGACTGGAAGACAGGATGAGAACGAAAGCGGGAGAGCTCTCCGGAGGGCAAAAACAGTCTCTGGCTATGGTAATGGCCATCTTGTCGAAGCCCAGGCTGCTGCTTCTTGACGAACACACGGCTGCACTTGATCCAGATAGCGCCTCAAGAGTAATGGAACTGACAGCCAGAATCAACAGAGAGTACGAAATAACTATAATCATGATAACTCACAACATGGAAATCGCCAACTCTTACGGAGAAAGGTTGATGAGATTGATCGATGGTGAAGTTGCAAACGATGGAATAAGAGAGATAATGTCCAGAGCGACTTCAGTTATGTGTTGAGCGGCTCTCGACTCCACCTGTGAAGAGACTCTTCAAGGTGAGCCAGTACGGACCTTTCACATAACCGCTCAAATAATTGATCAACAGTTTACCAGCCGTTTTTCCCTTAAGAAGATCTAGTTTCTCATCAAGATTCGCGTTGAACCTCTTCCTGAAGGCGTCTGCGATCTGCAGATGCCTCGCGATAGGGAAAAGCCTTTCCAGGTATCTTTCGTTTGCGGTCTTTCCCTTGTAACCATCTTCAACAATAGATAGGGCCGCCTGCCTTCCTGAATCAAGTGCAAAGTCAATCCCGGCACCTATCCAGTTATCGATAAGACCTGCGCTATCGCCCGCAAATAACAGACCTCTTTCCAGGTTGTTCAGTTTCAGCACTACCTCACTGTCGAATGTAGGAATAGGAGTTCCCGAAAGTTCAATTTCCTCATCAAAGACTCTCTTAATCAGTGTGCTCATTTCTTCATAGGAAGAGACATTTTCACAATCAGGATAAATTCCCCCGCCTACTGAATCATACGACTCGCCAGGAAAACTCCAAAGATAACCGTTGGGGACAAACGTTATGGAGGCATTACCCGTTGGAGAGCTGTATCCGTGATATATGACACTGTAACAAGGAGGTTCCTTACCGACTAACTTTGCCCCGAAAACACCTGCGGAGATTATCACGTAATCCGAACTCAACTCTCTGCCGTCTGTCATTATCACAAAGGCTTCTTTGACTCTCTTGACTTCTAGCACTCTCGAGACAACGAGCCGTCCGTCTCTCTCTAGAATAGATTGCAGAAGGGACTGGTCAAACTCCTTCCTATCGACCTTATTAAAGATAGGCCTCTTCGAAACCAAGGACACTATGTATTTGAAACTTCCTTCCGACAGAGCATTGACCGATAACTCGCGGGTTTCAAAACCCTGGATCTCCACATCCGGAAATACCTGCCTAAGGATTTTCAGTGCTCTTGGCGTCAGCCCGCCACCGCAACCCTTTTCTCTCGGAAAAGTCCGGGAGTCCACAAGGACGAAATCAACGCCCTCTCTCAGCAAAACTCTTGATGCGGCCAAGCCCGCAGGACCAGCTCCAATGACAACAACCTTGCTATGCATCCTTTACCACCGCCTTGAGTCTAATGATGAGTAGCACCACAACGATCTCGAGGAAGATTAGAAACATGATGAAGAGAACGCCTGCCATCATGCCGAATTGATGCCCGAGAAAACCGACGAAGAAATTGGAGATAGCTCCACCTATTGAAGCTGCAACAGTAAACATCCCAATGGCAAAACCTATCCCGTCTTTCATGGTGGATATGAGAATCGCCTGAAGCGTAGGGAATGTTCCCGAAAAACCAAACCCGGCGAAGACCACGGCAATACCGATGGTAACTGGAGAACTAAGCAGTAATGCTGCTCCAAAGGAGACAAATGCAATGCTCACCATAAACAAGAGCGATAACTCGTAACCCAGTCGATCAACGAAAAAGCCTGCAAGCAATCTACCAATGAATATCCCTGTCCAGAGCAGTGCGGGAAAGACACTGGCATATCTCATCTCAATGCCCTTCGTCTCAAAAACAAAACTTGAAAGCCACGACGTAAAACCAATTTCATAACCTACATACAGGAGCACTCCGGCGAGTATTAGCCAGAAGACCTTCTTGGAGAACACTTCCTTCTTGAAGTGGGTTGCCTTCTGATTACTGCCGACAAAAGGAATTCTGAAGAGTAACGGAGCAAAAGCTACAAGAAATGCGCCACCGAAAAGAGCAACGAAGAATGGCTTCCACCAAGAATTATAATCAACAAGAAAAGCTGCAACAATCAATGGCGATATGATCGAACCTAGCGCAAATAGCGAGTGCATCAGATTCAATGCTCCGCCCGGTTTTCTGTAGTTCATTCCGGAAACGCCAATTCCAATCGACGTCTCCATCGTTCCTGTTCCGAAGCTTAGAGCCATACTCCCCAGAAGCAGCAGCCAGAATGACCTCCCGATCGAGAGAACTGTCAAGCCACCTGTAATGATTACTATCCCGCCGGCAAGCAACTTGAATGGACCGAACTTGTTTGAAAAAGCGCTAACAAATACCGCCGACAACATGAAAGCAAGAGTAGGAAGTGAAAGAAGTACTCCTGCTATCTGATGATCAATCCCAAAACTCTTCTCGATTGCCGGCAGCGCACTACCCAGTATTATCGATGTAAATCCAAAGAGAAAAAAACCACATGACGAAATAAGGCTGAAAGCTTTCTTCGTGTCCATGAGAGAATTCTATCACGATGAACGGATTGTTTGAACTAAAGGGAAACTCAAAAAAAGCGCAGCCCGTAAGCTGCGCTTTTGAGGTTTTTTCTTCACATGAAGAACGGAGTTACCGGGAAGAGTGAACCAAACACCAGAGAAACAACAGACATCAGCTTGATAAGAATATCCATCGACGGGCCAACTGTATCCTTGAGAGGATCTCCCACCGTATCGCCAACGACAGCCGCTTCGTGTGTTGGAGTACCTTTTCCGCCGAACTCTCCCGTTTCAATGTACTTCTTTGCGTTATCCCAGGCTCCGCCGGCGTTTGCGCTAAATATTGCGATCATGATAGCGCTTGACAGTCCTCCCATCAACAGCCCTGCCACGGCAGATCGGCCAAAGAGAAAGCCGACAATGAATGGAGAAGCGATTGCAACTATTCCTGGGGTAAGCATTCTGCTTACGGCACCTTTGGTTGTTATCTCAATGCATCTCTTATAGTCAGGCACCGCCTCGCCCGTTCTGATGCCAGGAATTTCTTTGAACTGTCTCCTGATCTCAACAATCATAAGGTTTGCGGTATCGGCCACACCCTTGATCAATAGAGATGTGAAGAAGAAGGGCAACATACCTCCAATCAAAATCCCAATTAGAGTGTATGGCTCAACCAGGTTGATCACCGGATTGTTCACAATCTCGTCGGCAGTTCCCGCCGTACCCCAAATATACGATACTATGA
This sequence comes from Mesotoga sp. UBA5847, assembly GCF_002432735.1. Classification (NCBI taxonomy): domain Bacteria; kingdom Thermotogati; phylum Thermotogota; class Thermotogae; order Kosmotogales; family Kosmotogaceae; genus Mesotoga; species Mesotoga sp. UBA5847. Next base: position 81,300 of record NZ_DJGL01000079.1, read on the forward strand.
GGGCAAGGGCGGCAAAAGCCGCTGAACCAATGGCGAATCCCTTTCCGATTGCCGCTGTCGTATTTCCGACAGAGTCGAGCCTGTCGGTGAGCTTTCTTACCTTAGGATCGAGTTTGGCCATCTGAGCTATTCCACCTGCGTTGTCTGCAACAGGACCATAAGAGTCGACAGAGACGATGTATCCAACAAAAGAAAGCATCCCAAGGGCTGCGATAGCTATTCCGTAAACTCCTGCAGACCAGTAAGCGGCAAGAATTGCAATTGCAAGTGTTATTACCGGCCAAATGGTACTTCCCATTCCAAGAGCAAGACCGCCAGTGATATTTATGGCCACTCCGCTCTGGGTATCCTTTGCAAGCTTTCTAGTCGGCTTATATTCATCCGATGTATAGTATTCACTCAGCTTCGAAATGATTATTCCCGCGATGAGTCCGGCTGCTATTGCAAAAAAGAGTCTCCATCTGGAAACAAACTCAGGATTGATGATGAAGCTGTCCTTAAAGGCATAGTCCGGCGCCGCTACTCCAATCACTATGGCCACGGAGCCCAGAACAAGAGCCCCTGTAAAGAGGTTTCCAAAGCTCAAGCTCTTCTGAGCATCTTTGGTCTTCATATTCGCGACCACAAGCACGCCTATCAAAGAGGATAGTACGCCCGCGGCGGCTATTAGAACAGGCAAGATTATCAGGCCGTAATACTGTGCTTCGGTCATCGTCCCGTGATCCGCGAACTTCATGAAGATCGCCAGAACGATCGCTGAGACTATCGAAGCAACATAAGACTCAAGAATATCCGCACCGAGACCGGCGACATCTCCCACGTTGTCTCCAACGTTATCGGCAATGGTAGCCGGATTTCTTGGATCGTCTTCTTCTATCTGCTCTTCGATTTTCCCCACGAGATCGGCACTCATGTCGGCGGCTTTCGTATACATTCCTCCGCCGACCCTATCGAACAAAGCTATGAGACTGGCTCCTAGAGAGTAAGAGCTAATGATCATGATTCCATCAATATAGGATATCCTGCCGAAAGCTCTGGAGATATCCGTGATGTTCTCAAAAACAAACGAGCTCTTGAAAACAAGCATAACAAGTGCCAGACCGGTAAGTGAGAAACCGGCCACAGCAAGCCCCATAACAGACCCGCTTGAGAAGGCAACTTTGAAAGCGTTCGCTAGACCATGCTCCGCTCCCGCTGCAACTCTCGCATTTGCTCTTGTTGCAGCGTACATCCCAATAACTCCGGCCAGCTCAGAGACGAGCGCGCCAAAGAGCAGCACAACTGGATACTTGAACGACTGGAAGATAATCCCTAGAACTGCGGCCAGTACAATAGCCACAAGGAATATCTTTCTTGCTTCTTCTTCAAGGAATGCAGAGGCACCTTCCTGAACATACTTAGAAAGCTCTTTCATCCTATCATTACCTTGCGAAAAGCTCAGAGTCTTTCGCAACATAATGAAGGCAAAAACGGTTGAGATAATCCCTGCTACAAGTGGAAAGTACAATGAGTTCATTCGTTCTCCCTCCTAGTTGCTACTTTATTGGAACACATTTGACTTAGAAATCCCAACTTACATCCCAACGCTCGAAACAGTCTTTAGGCAACTTTTCCACGAAATCATGTCCGCTTCTGAAGACGTATCTGTTTCCTATCATAGGCCTTGATCTACCACCCTTCTGTTTGAGAATGTAAAGGTAATCCTTTGCTCTTGTAACGGCCACATAAAAAATTCTTTCTTCTTCGCTCAGAGAACCTTCTAGTATCGCCATTGAATTCGGCAGATCACCCGGATTCACGGCCAAAATGAAAACTACGTCCCACTCCAACCCCTTCGCCTGATGCACAGTTGAAAGCACAACCGCCGGTTGTTTTTCAGCAGACTCCCGTTCAATATCGATCTTCTCGCTAACGGCAAGATCCTCAAGAAGATCGGAAATCGACCTGTAGCGACCGGCAATCTCAATAAGCCTCTCAACATCCATCCTTCTTTCTCTCGCGTCCGGGAATTTGTCATCTAGATAGGCACCGTAGAAAACCTCATAAAAACGCCTTACAATCTCCGAAGGAGGTTCTTTTTCATCGAGATCACTGAAAAGGGCAGCCAACTTGTCAAGTTTCACCCTGTTGCTTACATGCGACCCAATTACATCAACCGGTTTGTGACCGTCATTAACTGCTGCGGTTATTCCCTGAATTATTCTAAGAGACGTTGCGCTTCCTACACCGGGAAACAGCCTCAAAGTTCTTCCCCAGGATATTTGATCCAGCGGGTTTTCGATAACCTTCAGTATTGCAAGTATATCTTTAACGTGAGCGGTTTCGGTGAATCTGGGACCCGAGTAAAGGGTGAAATTCATCTTTCTCTTGTCCATCTCCATCTGGAGCTCGAGAGAATGATAGTGTGAACGGTATAGAACGGCTATCTTATCGGGGTTTATACCATCGTCTACGTGTTCCTGGATCTTCTGAGCGACAAAAGAAGCTTCTTCCAGATTGTCCCAGGTCTCTGCAACGACCGGAATCGGTCCGTTCATTCTAACCGCCCGAAGTTGCTTTTCAATGGAGTCTTCGGGAACAATGGAGTTAACTAAATCGACAATCTGTGGGGTTGATCGGTAATTAGTCTGAATCTTAAAGATCTTTGCATCTTTGGTAGCAAGAAAATCATAGACGTTTTCGAACCTTGCTCCCCTGAATGAATATATCGACTGGGCATCGTCTCCGACAACTATCAGGTTTCCGTGAATGGAAGACAACATTTCGACGAGCCTGAACTGCAAAACATTGGTATCCTGAAACTCGTCAACAAGAACCCATCTGAAGCGCTCGGCCTCTTTTCGAAGAATCACGGGATTTTCATTGAACATCTTGAGAGCCTTCAACAGCAGATCGTCATAGTCAACACAGTTCTGAAGTGTCTTTTCTTGAACATACCTCTTCCAGATCTCTTCAATCTCGTCATATGAACCGAGAAACTTCCGATTCTGCCTCGCAATCGACTCTCTCAAAGACGAAAGCACGTTTACCGAATAAGAATAGATGCTTTGAAGAACTCCTGCTGAAGGTAGAGTCGAACTGTTGATACCTTCTCTTTCTTCAAGCAACTCCGCCCTACAATGCTTAATGAGATCTTTCGAATCCTCTCTGTCAAGGATAGTGAAATTCTCTTTCAACTCGGCTGCCTTCGAGTATTTTCTCAAGAAGTAATTGCACACGTGGTGGAATGTTCCTGAAAGCATTCCCTGGAGGCTTGATCCGCTGGTTCGCCTGGCCCTATCGATCATCTCTCTGGAAGCGGCCCTTGTGAATGTGACGAGAAGAATATTCTGCGGGCTCACCGAATTCGATACTAGATGCGCGATCTTATACGTAATCACACGGGTCTTTCCTGAACCCGGCCCCGCCACTATCAGTGAACGGCCGTTTGATTGGACGACAGCTTTCAGCTGTTCCTCGTCTAGTCCTTCGCTAAGAAATTCGGGAATCTCTGAACTTTTGAGAGTATATTTCTTCATCGACCACAGCGGCCCCCTTCTGCTAAGATTTTACCATAACGATGAAATCGCTTCACTGAGACTCTTTCGATACCCTGGAGGTAACAATGAATGAAGAAAGCGGTGGAATGAAGCAGATAGTTGTCTCTCTCTTGCTGTTGCTCTGTGTGTTTCTGATAGGAATCTTTGGATACTCAATAATCGAAGGATACCATCCTATCGATTCCTTTTTCATGGTAATGATCACGATCTCAACAGTTGGTTACAGCACCCCTACTGACCTGACTGAAGCCGGGAAGGTGTTCACCAGTATAATTATACTTGCGAGCATCACCATCGTGTTTACGCAGTTTCAAACATAACGGCTTTTCTTGTAGAAGGAAGAGTCAATAAGCTTATCAGGAGGAGAAGGATATTGAAAACAATACAAAAACTGGAAAACCATTTTATTGTAATCGGAGCTGGCGACCTGGGATCAACAATTGCAAATGAGATATCTAAGAGAAACTATGACGTGGTGATTGTTGAGAAGAGAGAAGAAAGGCTCCGTGATCTGACTAAGAAAGAGGGAGGAAAGCTAATATTCATCTCCGGAGATGCCACAGAGGAAGAGACCTTGAAAAGCGCAGGCGTTGACAAGGCACAAGGTTTGCTCGCATGTCTTCCGGACGACGTAGACAACATCTTCGTAGTTCTAACGGCTAGAGGAATGAACAAAAACATGAAGATAATTTCCAAGGTAACCCATGGTGAGAACATCAACAAGTTGAGTTATGCGGGAGCAGACAAAGTAATTCCCATCCAGGAGATTGGAGCGCACAGAATGGTTGCAATGATGCTAAACCCAACGATCACTGGCTTTCTGGATAGTATCTCGCAATCAGGTTCACTGCAGTTGCGTTTTGAAGAAGTCAGAGTGCCGGAAAGCTTCCCCGAAAAAGGGCAGACATTGGAAGCGCTTAGAATACCACAGAAGATAGGCTTGATTATAATTGCAACAGTTACGGGCGGAGTTAGCAAGTTCAATCCAAGTGCTTCGACAGTAGTTAAGCCCGGTGACAGCCTTATGGTCCTCGGAGGGCATGAGCAAGTACTTAAGCTCCAAAGTTTCCTGAAGGGCGATCTAGAGGGCTGATTGCTCAGTGAGCCAATGTGATAGATCTCAAGGAATCAATGGCGCCTTATGAAAAGCGCCCGGCTTATAGAGATCTCCTATCTCTTATAAGATGAAATCATTTTCAGTCATTAGAGCAATTCAAAATAGGAGGAATCGGAATGGCAGACAAAGCGGTACAATATTCGGCAAAAGGCATAGACTTCGCACCGGGAATAGCGGGATTCTCTGCGAAGGCAGTAGAGATCAACTCCCCGTTCTCAGGAAGACCCGAGGCTCACAAGTATCAGCATGACCTATATGTAGTGATTTCGGGAACTGCGAAGGTCAAAACTGGAGTGCTCAACGGTGACATAAAAGAAATCTCCGATGGCGAGTTCAGGAGTGAAGAAATGATTGTCGAAGAAGAACACATTCTCCAAATAGGCGATTCACTGCTGATTCCTACCGGGGTAGGCCACTCGCTAATCGTCGAATCCGGGACCTATTCGCAGTGGGTCTTCAAGATTGA
>NZ_DJGL01000079.1:86491-86876 GCF_002432735.1 Mesotoga sp. UBA5847
AGACGTTCGCTATGCTGACGAGAAGGCGAGAGAAAAGCCAGTCACTGCTGAAGTAAGACGCAATGCCGCCTTCGGCGGGACGCAAGGCTGGCGAAGATCTTGCCAGGTCGCTATGCCCGGAAGAGCATCCGGGGACGCATTGCTGCCTTCGGCAAGAGGCGAGGCCGACTTCGTCGGGAAGTGATGCTGCTGTGCAGGAAGCCTCTCAGGTCAACCGTCAACGGTCCACCGTCCACCGAAGATCCCGCTGTGCGCTTAAGAGCGAGGACCCGCTGGTCGCTGAAAGAGCCGCTGCACGCTTAAGAGCAGAAAACCCGTTCTACGCTGTGAAAAGCCAAAACCCTGGACATGCCTTCAACGCTCTTTTTCATTCTTTGTCAAAGAA
>NZ_DJGL01000026.1:0-23148 GCF_002432735.1 Mesotoga sp. UBA5847
TTCCCCTGGGGGGTGAATACGTAGAGAGCGCGCGATACGGGCGAGATGAGACCCCTCAGAATCCCGAACAGGAGCTCCAAACAGGGGCATATTGGGGCAGGCTCTACTGGATGACATGGTGAAGGGCTTCCTGAATATCCACAGTAATGATGTAATCAGCCGACACACCTCATTGTCTTGCACCGAAGGTAATTGGCAGGTTCTATAGAATCTCTGTGAGGCAATATCATTAAGGATCTGGAGGGTATGCAAGCATTGCGAAGAAGCCTTTTCTTAATCACGATCTAGCCTAACTAAGCTCTTCGCCACATCGAATAGCTCTTTGCTTTTCACTTTCAGAGATTGCTTGACTTCTTTCCAGGTAAGGACTGCTCCTAATGGATCCGGGGAGTCCTCTACATCATCAAAGAAAGCTACAGCCCTTACTATATGGTACAGATCGACTTCTCTACCATACTTCTTGACAAAAGCTTGAAGAACTCTTTCCGAAGACTCTCTCTTCAGGATTTCTGCGAGATCGAAGTAGTCCTTTTTCTCTGCTCTTGCGGCAATAGCGCTAAGCTTCATGGCGGCGATATCGATTACCGAAGCCACATCCAGAGACCCATACTTGTTGAAAGGTTCAATTAGTGCATAATGGTATTCAAAAAAGCTTGTCCGAACACCGTCAATTTCAGCTTCAAGGGTCCCTGTCTGAACCCTTACTTTCTCCACCAAAACACCAAACTGCTTCAAATACTCCAACAATACTTCTGGCCAATAAGGCTGAGCTGTAAAGAAATCCAAATCGAAACTCACACGGTGTTCATAGTACATCGCCAGAGCCGTGCCCCCTGCAAGATAAAAATCAGTGAGTTTACTCTCAAGAATATTTAGAAGATTCAGCGTCTTTGATGAGAGTTTCCCGCTTCTAAGCATTTAGTTATCTCCGATCTAGGAATATTCAGAATAAGGCTCCAAAAATTTGCGGTCACCCTGCCGATTATTCTGCTTCTTCTAACTACCCCCGCGATCTCGGCCGAGTCATATTCAGAGAGAAGATTGACAACATCCTCCATCGTTCCGTACTCCAGAACCCTGGAAATAATGAAGAACTTGTCCTTCTCCTTATCAAGCTCTTTAACATCCACATCCCAGAAACATGTATTCCGCAAGTTTAGAGCCATATACTTCACCAAATCAATTCTATCATTTCAAGCTTCACAAACCTTCCAACTTCCCTGTAAACCTCCTGCTGTGGAGATCTCTCACAACCGCCATCTCGTAGAGCCTACCCTGATGGGTGCACCTGTTCAGGGTACCTGTACGGGATGACCCTGAACAGGAGCATTTCAGGGCAGGCTCAATATGATGACAGTCTTTTCTTGTTTTCCGTCATTCTCGTACTTCTGGCCGACATCTCGATATTTGCACCATTTACTAGACCAAATCCAGTCAGAAGTATCAGGGACAGTGTTTATAGTTCAGGAGAGCGCAACATTGTAGAGACAGAAAAAGGCGGGCTGAGGGCCCGCCGGATTGGTTTGATATTGAGATTTGTTTCTCTCTTGCTTATACAGCCTCTACGAAGTCGCTTTCAAACTGGCTGGTGTAAAGCTCGGCGTAGAAACCGCCACGTGCGAGAAGTTCTTTGTGGGTTCCCTGTTCGACGATGTCGCCTTCGTTCATGACGAGTATGAGGTCGGCATCTCTTATTGTTGATAGTCTGTGGGCAATCATGAAGCTTGTCCTGTTTCTCATAAGGTTTTTCATGGCTTGCTGTATCAGGGCTTCTGTTCTTGTGTCGACTGAACTGGTTGCTTCGTCGAGTATGAGGACCTTAGGATCTGCCAGGATTGCCCGGGCTATCGTTATCAGCTGCTTCTGGCCTTGCGAGATGTTGGTCTGCTCTTCGTTCAGCACGAGGTTGTAGCCTTCGGGGAGGGTGTGAATGAATGACTCGACGTGAGCAGCCTTAGCCGCTGCCAGTACTTCTTCATCCGTTGCGTCAAGCCTTCCGTATTTTATGTTGTCCCAGATGCTGGCATTGTAGAGCCAGGTGTCCTGGAGCACCATTCCAAAGTTTTCTCTCAGGTCGTGTCGGGTGTAGTCTTTTATGTTGTGGCCGTCCAGGAGTATTTCTCCAGAGTTGACGTCGTAGAAGCGCATCAGGAGTTTGACGATGGTTGTCTTTCCCGCTCCCGTGGGTCCGACGATGGCTATATTGTGTCCCTTGTCTACCTCGCAGGAGAAGTCTTTTATGATTGTCTTTTCCGGGACATATCCGAATCTGACATTTCTGAACTCAACGTGGCCGTGATGATCAACCCCATTGACGGGGTTCGTTGTCTCTGGTATTTCCTCTTCCTCTTCCAGAAATTCAAAGACTCTCTCTGCTGCCGCAGCCGTCTGCTGGAAGACGTTCATGATGTTGGCAATCTGAGCGATAGGCTGAGTGAACGACCTCACGTACTGTATGAAAGCCTGGATGTCACCGACCGTGATCATATTTCTGACGGCAAACCAGCCACCCATTATGGTTATGAGGACGTATCCGAGATTGCCCACAAAGGTCATGATAGGCATCATCATACCGGAGAGAAACTGGGATTTCCAGGCGGAGTCGTACAGTTCAGCGTTCAGTTTGTCGAATGTTTCTATGCTTTTCTCTTCTCCGTTGAAGGCCTTTACGACGACGTGACCTCCGTACATCTCCTCTACGTGGCCGTTTACCTTTCCGAGATACTCTTGCTGCTTCTTGAAGTATCTCTGAGACAACTTAACCACAAAGGCGATGAGTCCCATCGAGACAGGCAGTATTAGCAAGGCTATCAGCGTGAGCTGCCAGCTTATCGTGAACATCATTATGATGACCCCGACTACTGTCGTGATGGACGTTATGATCTGGCTCAAACTCTGGTTTAGCGTTCTGCTTATGGTGTCGACGTCGTTGGTTACCCTTGACAGGACATCTCCCTGGGAGCTCTTGTCGAAGTATTTGAGGGGAAGCCTGTTTATCTTATGGGAGATTTCCTCCCTGAATTTGTATGTGACCTTCGCAGATATGCCCGACATTATCCATCCCTGGATATACATAAACAGAGCGCTAAGTGCGTACAGTCCGAGAAGAATAAACATGGTTCTAGCTATCGAGTCGAAGTTTATTCCTTCGCCAGTTCCGGTGATCTTGGCCATTATTCCTTCAAAGACTTCCGTTGTCACCGTGCCGAGTATCTTCGGCCCCATGATGGAGAAAAGAGCGCCGGCCGCCGCGAAGCAGAGCACTATGATTATCAGGATCTGGTACTTCTTAAGGTATTGAACGAGTTTTTTCAGCGTTCCTCTGAAGTCTTTGGCTTTCTCTCCCGCACGCATCATGCCGGGGCCCATCGGACCTCCGCCGCGACCTCGATGACCTCTACCCTTTTCTCTGTTATCACTACTCATGCTAATTCTGCCTCTGAAAGCTGTGATTGTGCGATCTCTCTGTATATCTGACAGCTTTTCATCAGTTCGCGGTGCTTGCCGATTCCAACAAGGTTGCCCTCGTCAAGAACAAGTATCTGATCGGCATTTTTTATCGTCGCAATTCTCTGGCCGACTATTATCATCGTGCTATCTCCCGTTTCCTGCTTCAGTCTTCTTCTCAGCGCAGCGTCTGTCTTGAAGTCAAGTGCAGAGAAGCTGTCGTCGAAGAGGAGTATTTTCGGTTTCTTCAGCAGCGCCCTGGCTATGGAAAGCCTCTGCTTCTGCCCTCCAGATACGTTCGCACCGCCCTGGGAAATGGCTGCGTCATATCCTTCTTCTCTCGCGGTTATGAATTCGGCGGCCTGGGCGATTTCGACAGCCCTTTCAATTTCTTCTTCAGAGGCCGTCTCGTCGGCGTATCTCAGGTTGGATTCTATGGTTCCGCTGAACAGTACACCCTTCTGGGGGACGTAGCCTATCTTTTCTCTCAGTTCATGCTGGTTCACTTCCCGGATGTCTATTCCGTCAACAAGCACCTGGCCGCCGCAGACATCGTAGAACCTCGGTATCATGTTCAGCAAAGTCGACTTTCCCGAGCCGGTCGAGCCTATAATCGCCGTCGTCTGCCCGGGAAGGGCCGTGAAGCTTATGTCGTTCAGGATATTTTTCTCGGCTCCCGGGAAACGGTAGCAGACGTTTTTGAACTCGACAGTTCCCTTGAAATCACTGCCGAATTTCTTCGGGTTCTTGGGGTCCTTTATCTGGGGATCAACCTCTAGGATTTCAGAGACTCTACCTGCCGAAACGGAGGCCCTTGGGATCATGATGAACGTCATCGTCAACATGAGGAAGGCGAAGATGATCAACATGGCGTATTGTATATAGGCCATCATGTCTCCAACCTGCATCGTCGAGGCCTCTATCTGGTGCGCGCCCACCCAGACGATGAGGAGCATGGTCCCGTTCATAACAAACATCATCGCCGGCATCATCACTACCATCACCCGGTTTACGAATAGGTTGGTTCTTGTGAAGTCCTTGTTAGCGGAGTCGAATCTCTCTTCTTCAAACTTCTGGGTGTTGAAGGCTCTGACAACCATGAGGCCGGAGAGGTGTTCCCTTGTAACGAGATTCAGCCTATCGATAAGCTTCTGCATCTTCTTGAATTTCGGAAGGGCTATGACGAAAACGATTCCCACAAGGCCTAGCATTATGATGACGGCGAGCGCTATGATCCAGGACATGGAGGTGCTCTTCTCGAGAGCCCTCATGACTCCTCCGACACCAATGATTGGGGCGTAGAATGCCATTCTAATTATGAGAACAATCACGAGCTGTATCTGGGTAATATCATTTGTCGTTCTAGTTATGAGCGAAGCCGTAGAGAACCTTGCAAATTCAGAGTTCGAGAAGTTTTCCACTTTCTCGAAAACGTCTCTTCTCATCGATCTCGCCGAGGCAGCAGCTATCTTCGAGGCGATGAAGGCGACCATGATGGTACTCAGCGCGCTAAGCAAGGTCACGAGAACCATGACTAAACCGGTGCGGAGCACATAGCCGCTCTGCAATTTTTCGGTGTCCACGCCAAGCTCCTCGTAGATTTCCTTCACGGCAAGTGCACCCGACTGGTTGACGATGTTTTCACCCATGACTTCGACCATGCTGTCAACCTGACTTAGCATTTCGAGCCTCTGGGCTTCCGGCATGAGCCGCAGCAGCAGGAAGACGTTTGCACCTTCGGGGATGTTGAAGCCGTCCGGGGGTGTAAAGGTCCCAGCTGCCCCGGTCATGCCGTTCTTGATTCCAGAATACGCCATGAGGGCCTTGCCGAAGAGCAGATTGAGAGCCTGTCGGTCTTCAATCTCTTCACTTTTCAGGACGTAAACATCTTTGCTCTCCAGCAAAGGGTACTTCTTGAGGTTTTCTTCATAAGTCGCCGAGTCTTTGTTTATGAGATCGTAGTAGCTCAGGACTTGTTGCCTCTCTTCTCCGCTCATGAAAAGCGAGACGTTATCGAAGGCCTCTTTGCTTATGGCCTCAGGAATAGCGTCTTCGATACCGCCCTGCTGAATACCGACGTTTACGATATTCGACATGTAATCTGGAAGTGCCAGTTCTGTCATGGCCTGAACGAAGAGCAATGCCACCGCGACGATGATGAAGACAGTATAGGGTTTAAGGTATCTTATAAGTTTGAGCATCAGCTTCGTCCTCTTTCTTTGTATTCTTGCGATTCTTCGAGTATCCTCTCCAGCTTCTCAAGACCTTGCATGATAGAATCAAGGTCTTCTTCAGTTGTCGTAGACAATGCCCTTCTCATCTTATTGGCAAAGGCATTGAGCTGTTTCTTCACGGGTTTGCAATACTCTTCCGCAAGACTTATCATAACTATTCGCCTGTCCTCTTCGCTTCTCTTTCTTTTGACGATCTTCTTTTCGACGAGTCTGTCGATTATCCCCGACACCGTGCTGTTTGAGAGATCTAGCTCCCTGCTTATATCGCTTATCTTCATATCGCCGTATTGGTTGAGTACTCTCATAACAAGGATCTGGGATTGGGTTACGTGCATCTTCTTGAAATCCCTTTCGAAATTCTGCTTTATGAGAGACACGATCCGCTTGATCGCTGTCAGCATCTCTTCTATTCTTGAGCTTTCTTCCAACAGAACCACCTTCTTCTTACATTTTCAGAACTTTCGCATACGAATACTTAGAGTCCGAATATTTCGCATGCGAAATATATTCTACTGCAATAAACGGCCAGTGTCTACGAAGAAAGAAAGAAAATTCGTAAACTTTGCGAGAACACGAACGATTTTTTCTGCTACGTGATCTCTCCGCGCCCGAGGCAAACCGGGTCTCGGGGTTGGGGTCTAGGGTCTCGCAAGAGCTGGAAGAGTGCGAAGAACCGTCCCTCGTACTTACCAAGAGCATGGACCCGTCCTTGGAAAAGCGGGAGAAGGGCAGTTCTTAGTTCCGACGCTGTGCGTCCAGGTTCTTGGTCAGAGAAGATGTAAGAGGCCAGAGGAAAGAGGTTGGAAGAGCGGGAAGATCTTGATCTTCTTACCTCTAACCTCATTCCTGTCGCCTCTATAGGGTTTAGATAGCGCGCGATACGGGCGAGATGAGACCCCACAGAATCCCTGAACAGGAACCCCCAAACAGGAACATTTTGGGGCAAGCTTTTCAGAACAGGCTATACGGGATGACATGAGGGGGAAGAATTTCGGGCGAAACGAATTTGGTGCTTCTTTTCTTGCTCTTACAACAACCAAGAACCTCTCTTACTAGGAGCTCTACGGCGATGAAAGTTTTTTTGACTTTCAGTCATTCTCGTGTACCTGGCCAGAATCTCGATCCTTTCGGGAAAAACGTGAACAGTTGTAAGTTCCAAGATGCAAGTTGAATAAGAAATGGTTATCCGTTATCGGTTCGCCGTTCTCCGACAAGAATGAAAAGAGAGGTAAAGGCGTGACTAGGGTCTTGGCTTTTCACAGCATACAACGGATTTTCTGCTCTTAAGCGTTCAGCGGGTCTTCGTTCTTGAGCACGCAGCGGATCTATGACTCGAGATCCCGATCAGTTTCACATCGGGATGACAGTCTTTTCTTGCTTTCGGTCATTCTGACGAAGGTCCTCACGCGAAAAAAGGCACATAATAAACCTGTCAGTCCTTATTTTCGCTTCTCGCCTTCTCGTGGTTTTTAACTACGATTTCGGTCTGCGGTGGCTCTCTCTCTCTCGCTCTTCTCGGTGGACGGTGGACCGTTGACGGACAACGTTGTTTTGAGCAGCGTTCAGCGGGTTCTTGTTCTTAAGCGTACAGCGGATCTTCAGGGCGAGATTCCGTGCAGTTGCCCTGAACAGGTGCACATCAGGGCAGGCTCTACGGGACGACGTCATTAGGTGATTCTTCGATAGTATGTTGGCTTTCCGGAGAACGGAGAACCATCAACGGTCGACCAGTACCAATTCTCGCCTTCTCGTGAGCGCAGCGATCCTCTCGAAAGCGATCTTTCTCGATTGATCTTTTCGGTGAACGGATCCATGCTCTGGGACGTCTGACGGAGGACGTTTTTTCAAGACGTTCAGCGGCTATTCACATCCTTTATCGAGCCAAACACGCAAAGTTCTGTACTAATCAAGACTATTAAGTTTCAGTATGCAACAAAATATAGCCGCTACTTGATTGCACAATAATCGATTATTCATGGATATTTGGGCGTCTAGTTTATTCTAGATGGCTGATTCCCTCACGATGGATTTGGTTTTTCTCTTCTTCTCATATAAAGTAAGTTGTGTGCTAGTCTCACTATGAAACAAAATACTTCTCTTTGCTTATTTGATGAAGCCTACAGTTTTCGACTGAATAGTGCGCGATTCAAGGAGGTGCTTCCAATGGCAAGAACTATGTTAGTTTTGGTGGCTGTCTTATTGGTCTTCTCGTCGGCTTTCGCATTGATCGAAGCGGAGCCTCTATCTGTGAACACTTCTGGTGTGGACAGAATGCCGTGGGTCTTCGAAAACACGGTTTATTTTGCTACTCAGGGCTACAACATCTACCAGGCAACCTGGAATGACGGAAACTGCGGTGAGCCTGAACCGGTGAAGGGAGCTATAAACTCTTCTCAGAACGAGATCAGTCCATGCGTAATTAGAAACAACGATGGCGAACTCGTAATGTACTTCGGTCGATATACTGGTTCAGACAGGGATTACGATTTCTTCAGGTCGGTTTTCGATGAAGAAATGGGCGAATGGGGAGAACCCGAGGTTGTCCTGGAACTGAGCACAGAGACTCAAGACTGGAAGATATGGGTAAATGGCGATGAAACAAAGGCCTACGTCACCACAAAGGGTGCCTTTGGTGGACTAGAACCAACAGGCGTGAGAGATATCTGGGTTTCCGAGAAGGAAAACGGCAAATGGTCTACCCCGACAAGAGTAAATGAAGTCAGCTCAAGTGGCAATGAATGGTCTGTATTCGTCGACCCTGAAGGAAAGATCTGGTTTGATTCATCAAGAGACGATTCCATAGGGGGCTACGACATCTATTTCTACGATCCCTCTACGGGTGAAATTGGTCATCCCGAGATGATGATCAATTCTTTCTACGATGAAAGAAGTTTGTGGACAGATGGCACAATAATAGTGTTCTCGACTGTTGACAGACCCAATGGTATGGGCAGCTACGATCTTTTCATTGCCAAACTAGAATAGAACCTGTCTTTTTTTGCCGAGCCTGTTCATTGTCTTTGATGGTGAGCAGGCTTTGATTCCGATTTCGAGAGGTGATGGCTTTGCATAGTTTGTCCAAGGCGGAAAAGGATGTCTTTTATGAACTCTGGAGGAATGAAGGCGGATTGTCAAGAAAATCCATAGCCAAAGCAACGAATTTGAGCAAAGCTACTATTTCGCGGCTCACTCAGCAACTCATTGAAAAGGGCTTTGTTCTGGATAGCCCTCCGGTGCCGTCCACACACAAGGGAAGACCGTATTCGGTGCTGAATGTGAATAACGGAGAGTTGCTTGTCGGCGGAGTTCACATACATTCCAAAACGATGAACATAGTCTTGGGCGATTTGTCAGGCAGAGTTAAGCACGCAAGATCTCTGGATCATTCAAGATATGATGTTCTGGACAAACTGTACGAAATACCTAAGATTATTCGGAACAGCTTCGATGAGAGTATCTCTGCGGTTCTCGTTTTCAGCATCGTGACTCCGGGGATCGTGGATGAATCGACAGGCAATGTCGTGAAGAGCTTCTACACGCAGAGTGAAACGGTAAATCTTAAGAGGCTAAGCGATGAGTGGAAAACAACACTTGAGATAGAGAATGACGCTAACGCCCTGCTGGTTTCAGAAATGCTTCTGGGCTCTATTCCCTTAAGAGACGCATTATATATAGACAGGGAGTTCGGAGCTTCTCTCGTGCTTAACGGAAGGATTTTCAGAGGTCCGCATGGCGGAGCAGGAGAATTCGGCCATCTTCAGGTAGACCCTTCCGGTCCCGAATGCTGGTGCGGCAAAAAGGGCTGTGTTGCTGCCTTTTTCGATCCCAAAAACCTTCACGACAGATTCTCCGGGTTGGTGCCGAACGGAAGTCTGAAAATGGACGATCGTTCCTTCTTGCGGTTTCTCAATGAACTATATTCGGAGAACAGCAACGAAGAATACGTGAGAGCCTTTCAACAACTACTTGACAAACTTGCAGCAGCTATCGCAAATGTTGTCGACTTGCTCGGGCTTGAAACGATAGTGCTCAACAGCCGCAATCCTTTCTTCTCCGACAAAGCGGTTGATTATCTTAGAAAGAAAGTGTTCGATATGTCGCTGGGCCACACCGAGCTCGAAATGATGATTCTTAAGGTTACAGAACAGAAGCTTTTGAGAACACCCCTCGCTGTTTCAGTAGGGAGAATACTGGGAGTCTTTTAGGAGGTGCGTTTTATGAGAAAGAGAGTTATGATACTTTTTGTTGCTTCGTTGCTCTTGATTACTTCTGCAATGGCAAAAACAACTATCG
This sequence comes from Mesotoga sp. UBA5847, assembly GCF_002432735.1. Classification (NCBI taxonomy): domain Bacteria; kingdom Thermotogati; phylum Thermotogota; class Thermotogae; order Kosmotogales; family Kosmotogaceae; genus Mesotoga; species Mesotoga sp. UBA5847. The sequence goes on from NZ_DJGL01000026.1 coordinate 9,975, forward strand.
TCCACTGGATGCACCATTCACCGAGCAGAGCGATGATTATCATGGAAATGGCTTCAGAGTTCATGAAGGAAAACCCCGATGTAGAAATCAAGGTTCAGACAATACCATATTCAGAGTATAAGACTAAGCTACTTGCTGCTCTGGCAGCGGGAAGTGGGCCAGATGTCGCACAGATTCCCGCCACGGCGATGGAGGAGTTCTTCGGTTATGGATTGATTCAACCAATAAATGCAAGTGTCGCCACGGCGGAAGAGATGAGAGAGAAGTGCATAGAAGCGGCCATTGACAAGCTGATTATCGACGGTCAGCTGTACGGCTTTCCGACAGATGTTCAGACAATTGTTCTCTTCTACAATCCATATCTCTTCGAACAGGCGGGTCTTGACCCGTATAGCCCTCCTCAAAACTGGACCGAACTCCTTGAGTACGCAAAACAGCTGACGATTTGGGAAGGAAACAAGATGGTTCAGTCAGGGCTGGGAATTGAAGGCTACGAACCGGTTATTGAGAGTTTCATGAGGCAGGCAGGCGCAACATTCTGGGCAAGCGATGAAGAAAAGAAAGTCGCATACGAAGATGCTCAGCTTGAAGGCCTGAAATTCTTGACTGATGCAGTGCTGAAACATGAAGTATATGTACCGGAATTTGGTTCGAGGTGGACGGGATTCAGACAGATAAAAGAAGCTATGGTGTTCGGACATGGAGCAATGGTCGGTTCTTTCCAGGTCGGCGGGCATCCCGATCTCGAATTCAGAACCGCACTCCCTCCGGCGCACCCCGAGACAGGAAGCAGAAGCTCGGTTTTGACAAGCTGGGCTCTTGTTCTCATGAGCGATTGCAGAACTCCGGAGATCGCTTCGAAGTGGCTTGCTTTTATAAGCTCGCCCGAAGCCCAGAAACTGTGGTTCAAAGATACAGGAGAACTCCCTTCTTATTATAGCGTGATCAGTGATCCCGAGTTTGCAGATGATCCTTTGTTGAGCCCGATTCTGGATTCACTGAATTATGCTGTGCCAACGTTCTCTGCCGGTTGGGGAAATCCGGCGGCTCTTCTTAGGGAAACGGCGTACAACAGCATAATCAACAAAGGGGCCGATCCTGAGGAAGCGCTCAAGAAGGCGATAAACGAAATCAACCAGTATCTCGAAGAGACCTTTGGAATATTCTGATCCTAAACCGGGGTCTAGCGGCAAGCCTGATTCGGAGGTCTTTCAATGGTAGAGCTATCAGATAATTCACTGAGTAGAATTTTAATAGCTGCAGGGTTGTTACTAATAATTCTCTCTTTCTTCCTGCCCTACGCATCGGGAGAAGTTGTGTATAGGGTTGCTGACTTCTCTTTTTGGGGTGCGTTTAACCTCCTGCCCGTCTATATTGTCCTGGTCTGCCTTTTTGCACTGTTCCTTGCGATAGGGAAGATCTCATTTCTTCTTGGAACAGCTGTCTCTTTGCTGGTGCTGAACATCACGATCATCTTCATGAGAACTGAATGGCAGGAGGTTCTAAGATCAAAGTTCTTCCTCGATTTCCTGGGCATTGCCGGTTACGGATGGTGGATCTCTTTGATCGGCAGCGTTGTGGTTCTCGTTGCCGTCGTAAGACTGATTCCGGATAAGAAGAGGGCTCCGTATCTCTTCATTCTGCCGTCCCTGTTTGGAGTCTGCTTTCTTACTTTCTTCCCGGCAATGTTCGCTTTCTTTATCTCGTTTCACAAGTGGAATATCCTCGTGCCGAACAAACCATTCGTGGGGCTTGCGAACTTCAGGAAGGCCTTTACAGACGAGTATTTTCTGAGATCGCTCTGGATAAGCTTTAAGTATGCTCTTGGCGTTATACCCGTGAAAATCGTAATTTCCTTTTTCTTTGCTCTCCTCATATACTCTATCCCGAAGTTCAAGAGCGTATTCAGAGTGATATACTTCCTTCCGGCCGTGACATCGGTTGTTGCGATAAGCGTTATCTGGACATGGATATATCATCCGTATTACGGAGTAGCGAATTATCTCATAGGACTCTTCGGGGCGGAGCCGATAAACTGGCTGGGCAATCCCGAAATAGCCATCTGGTCAGTTGTACTCGTTTCAGTCTGGAGGTCCGTTGGATACAGCATAATAATCTTCCTGGCCGGGCTGAACAACATACCTAGTATCATTCTGGAAGCCTCGGATATCGACGGAGCAACGCGTTGGCAGAAGGTCAAGAACATCATAATCCCGCTCATGAAGCCCTCTCTTGTTTTTGTGTTCATAACTTCGACGATCGGCGCGATTCAGGTTTTCACGGAGATATACATGATGACGGGAGGAAATGCAGATACGAAAACTGCTGTCTTCTACATTTGGCAGACGGGATTCAATAAGCTGCAGATGGGCTATGCTAGTTCAATGTCAATCGTTCTGTTTGCAATAATACTGGTGATTACTCTTGTTCAGATGAGGGTCACAAAGATTTTCAAGGAGGAGTGACCTTGAGATCGAAGAGGAAGAGCAACATAATTGTATATTCTATTTCATATACTCTCTTGATAGCATTTTCAATAATAATGATTATGCCCTTTGTATGGATGATCTTGTCTACATTCAAAGATCAAAGTGAGCTTATGAGATTCCCCCCTAAGTTCCTGCCTGACAGATTCACCCTAAAGAATTACGCCGAAGTATTCAGTTCCGTTCCTTTCTTGAGGTATTACTTGAACAGCATTCTAATAACTACCGTGGCGGTCACTCTCACATTGCTCACATCCAGCCTCGCCGGCTTTGCCTTTGCAAAATACAGGTTCAGAGGAAGAAACTCGATTTTCAAGACTCTGCTCGGCGCGATGATGATTCCTTTTCCTGTTACCATAATCCCGCTGTATATCATGATCTACAATCTGGGGCTCGTAGACACCTACTTGGCTCTGATTATAACGGGTTCAGTAAGCATCTTCGGCGTATTTCTCATGAGGCAATTCATTGTCACTATTCCCGACGACTTGATAGATGCGGCCAGGATAGACGGATGCTCCGAGTTTCAGATCTTTAGAATCATCGTGATTCCAAACATAAGAGCACCACTGTCTGCGCTGGCGATCTTCTCTTTTATGGCGACCTGGAACGCTTTCCTGTGGCCTCTTCTGGTTGTTAACAACGATGAACACAGGACTGTTCAACTCGGAGTACAGTATTTCACCCAGCGTTACGGGGATTTGATGCACCTTCAGATCACGGCCGCCGCAATGGCCGTTATACCGATAGTGGTGTTGTATCTCATATTGCAGAAGCAATTCATCGAGGGTATTACGATGACTGGTTTGAAGGGCTAGTAAGGGGTGGTAATATGAAAAAGCTCTCGACTCTCTTTATGCTTTTAGTATTCTTTTCTTCTGTTTTTCTCTCGCTGGAAAGCAGTAGACCTGAGAATATCGTCATCCTGATTTGTGACGGGATGGGTTTTAACCATCTATACATATCGGAACTGGTAACTGGAGAAGTCATGGGAAGCCACAATCCCGTAGTCAGTATCGGCAGAAATGAGGCTCTAGATAATCTTGTAACCGACTCGGCTGCCGCCGCAACCGCGTTTTTTTCCGGTGTGAAGACACTGACGGGGTATCTTGGCATGAATGCATTAGGAGAAGAAGTGAAGACGCTGGCGGATATCCTGAAAGACAAGGGTTGGTGGCTCGGCCTGGTTACAAACACACGTTACTACGACGCCACTCCGGCAGCCCTTTACGCTCATGAGCAAAGGAAGGAAACGGATGTAATTACAGACTTTCTAATGGAAAGTTCCCTCGATTTGTTCTTTGCCGGTGGTCTTGAAGAGCTGGGAATCAATCCCTTTACCCAGAAACCGACGCCAAGAAGCAGAATACACGAACTCATAGACAGCGGCTACAGGGTTCTTGGACTGAATTTCGAGGAGATTGGATCTCCGGATTCCGAAATGTTGAAGGGAACCGTTGCCCTTGTAACCATGGGAGACAAAAGCTTTGAGAATGAATTGATTCCCGGTGAGCCCACTCTCTTGGAAATGGTCGAAAGGGCTTTAGCTGTATTCATGCAGGAAGAGAGAAACAAGCTACTCGTCATTGAGGCCGGCAGAATTGACGATGCTTCTCATGTCAACGATTCAGAGGCCGTGCTGGCCGAACTGGCTGCCTTCAGGGACGTACTCTCTTATTTGCTTTCACAGCTCTCTTTGGAAAGCGATCTATTGATCGTGCTTTCAGACCACGAGACCGGAGGAGTCGCGGTGCCTTATGGCAAACCCGATGGTGACTTTTCCTTGAGCTGGTCGAGTAACGACCACACTGCTGCCTATGTGCCTATAATTGCCTACGGCAAAGGATCGCATGTCTTCACGGGATTTTACCATTTGAAGGAGATTCCTCGAAAGATCTGCGGACTATTGGATGTGATTATATGCGCAGAATAGTTTTTTGCTTTTTGTTTTCAATATTCCTTGGAGGGACTCTGATGGGAACATCTCTGACTGTCATGACCTACAACATAAGGCACGGAATGGGAATAGACGGTGTCCTGGATTTTTCCAGAGTTGTCGAGACCATAAGGGAAGTAGATCCAGATATTCTTATTCTCAATGAAGTCGATCAGGAAAATCCGAGGAGCGCAGGACTGAGACAGGCAGAGATTATTGCCAAGGAACTCAACATGAGCTACTTCTTCAGTCTGGCGGAGGGCAGGAGCAACTACGGCAACGCTGTTCTCAGTAAATTCCCGATAACGGCCGAATTTGGTTTTGTGCTCCCGAGACCAGAATGGATGCTTGCCGTGGATAGAGGTTGTTCCGCAATCGTCACAGAGATCGAGGGCCGGGAAGTCCTGGTGATGGGCACGCATCTCGGTCTCGGCGGGATCTTGGAAATCCAGACGGAACTCAGAAAGATTCTCGAGGTGTATCTTGAGCACGAAGAGATTCCGGCGATTATTGCCGGCGATCTCAACGCCGAGTGGTATGATCTGCAGTACGGTGTCCCCGAGTTTTTCGACCACTTCAATTCGGTGAATCATGCGCTTGACAAGAGTCTTCATACGATACCGGCAGATAGACCGGGCCGGCAGATTGATTATATCTTCGTGAATCACTATTTCGAGATCGTCGATGCATTCACTGTAGCTTCATACGCTTCGGATCATCTGCCCGTCGTTTCGAGGCTGGTCCTGAAATGAAGAATATCCCTCTCCTCTTCGTTACTATCGATTCGCTTGGTCCGGAGGTGTTGAAGAAGGCCAGGACTCCTTTCCTGGATACTGTTGCCAAGACTGGTTCCGTGGTGAGGAATATGAGATCGTGTTTTCCTACACTTACCACACCCATGATGAGCACCATATTGACGGGTGTATATCCCGAAAAACACGGCATATACTCCAACACTATCCTGAACAGAGAAGAGATGAGAGTGGAGGGTAGACTCAGAGATCTCAAAAGAGCGCCAATAACCGACTGTTTATACGAAAACAACTACACCATCCTCTCGATACAGCATTTCATGCTTCAGGGAAGAAAGGGAGTGAAGCATGTCCAGGTTGACGGAAACAGAAGCAATGCAATACGGAAGGCGCTAACAAAGGAGAGTAAAGAAAAGAAGTATGACGCTATCTTCTGCCTCTATCAGTCTCTGGATAGTGCGGGGCATAGATACGGACCTCTTCACCACAAGACGATAAGAGAATTGGAAGAGATAGATGGCGAGTTGAAGCTTTTAGCCGACTTTCTTGAAGAGACATTTGGAGAATTCGTTATAGTCATTAGTTCCGATCACTCCATGTCATTGGCCGAAAATCCTACGGATCTTGATCTAGGTGAAGTTATTGCCAGGATCGGTCTCGAAGCCGAACTTGGTAAGGAAGGAAAGAGGGTTTCTAAAGAGACTGACATTCTTATGCTCAAATACCCAACCGTAAACATCTACACTCTGACGGAAAAAGCAATGAATAGGACAGCTCTGCTCGTGGATGCTCTGAGGAAAATCAGCGTAACAGATAGAATCTATACAAAAGAAGAAATGAAGAAGTTGCACAACCCCGAGTATGCTGACGTCGCCTTCTGTTTGAAAAGAGGATATTCAAACTCATTGAAGTCGAGAAGGCCCGGGTCTTTTTTCGGATATCACGGAACTTTCCACGAGGAGCCCTCCGTGTTCATGTTTAGAGATATTCACAAGACAAAGAACTGCGTAGAGAGAGGTACTCTAGTCGACATTACGCCAACAACTCTCGATTTACTTAACATAAAATCATCTGTCGATTTCGATGGAATTTCACTGAAGAAATGAGGTTTGAAAATTGAATCTGACAAAACTTGATTATCATCTGCACACAAGCTATTCAGACGGAGAGATGACTTTTTCTCGGCTTCTTGAAGCTTTGGAAGGCAATGTAAGTGTATGTGGCGTGACTGATCACTTTGAGTTAAACCATCCATCCAGCATAGAATTCACAAAAGACTATCTTGAGGCCTTCGGAGCATTCAAAGAAAGCGCCAGGAGGCTCGGCATCTCCGCTCATCTCGGTGTGGAAACCGGGCTCGGGAAGAGCGGCATACTACTCCCTTTTATGATGGGCGAAATAGAGTACATCATTGCGAGTCTTCACAGAGTTCCGCTAGAGGGAACAAACAGTGAAGATTACTGGCAAGCTTACAAAGGTATCATTGCCGAAAATGCACGAAGAGGAGGCTTTCAGATTCTTGGGCACGTCGAGGGCTATCTCCCGCTTCTACCTCTTCTTGATCACGATCCGGGATTCGACAAGAAGAGGGAGATTGAGCGGCAGATCATTCACAAGTACTTCACGTCTGACTGGTACTCGCGATTGGCAAAGGATCTCGAGGCAAACGATATTGCACTCGAAATACATGAGCCATCAAAAACGCCGCGATTAGAAGTTCTGGATATTATGAAACGATCCGGAGTTGCTTTCTCCTACGGAACAGATTCCCACATACCTGAGCAGGTTTCCAAGAGGGGCTATCTGAAAAGAGTCATCCAGGAACTCGATCTGAAGGAAAGTGATTTTCTCGATATCGAGACGATTAACTTGAAAATATAGAGTATTTCGGGAGGAACTTGTATGACAAACGTTGGAATTATCGGTTGTGGAATGATGGGAAAGGTTCATTCCATTGCGTACAGCAGCTTGCAAGACGTCAATGTGAAAGCAGTAGCGAGTCTCTCAAGGGAACAGACTCTGGAATGCGCAAGACTCACCTCTTCAAAAGCATCCACTGTAGAGGAGATACTCACCGATGACGAAATAGAAGTAGTCAGTATCTGTACACCTACGGATACACACAGGGATCTTGTGGTGGAAGCGGCAAGAAACAGGAAGCATGTCCTCTGCGAAAAACCAATAGCCCGTACTCTCAAAGACGCTCTAGAAATGGTTGAGGTTTGCAAGCAAAACGGCGTTCTGCTGGGTGTGAATCATGTAGTGAGATTCTTTGACTCTTACTCTAGGGCAAAGAGCCTTATGGAAGACGGAGCTATAGGCACGGTGGTCATGGCAAGGATGTATCGCGGTGGTGTCTTTCCAAAGCACGGCTGGAACAATTGGTTCGACGAACTCGCTAGAAGCGGCGGAGTTCTTCTTGATCTTTCCATTCACGACTTCGACTTCTTGAGAACGGTCCTGGGAGAAGTAGAATCCATAACAGCAAGAAGCGTGAAAAACACTCCTTCTCATCCAGGCAGAAACAGAGACCATGCCATAGCTGTCGTCAAATTCACAAACGGTTCGCTGGCTCATGTCGAGGGCAGCTGGGCCGAGCCGGAAAACGCTCCTTCGAAATTCACAACTTCTTTCGAATTCGTGGGTAGAGATGGAATGATAACCTACGACAGCGATGAGGATTTCACTATTAGGGTGCAGACTGTGTCTAAGGATCTCCCGTCTTTCTCAAAGAGCACCCCCACAGCCAATGATCCTTATGGATTACACATACAGAAGTTCATAGAAGCGGTCAGAGAAGAAAGAAAGGTTCCCGTGGATGGTATTGAAGCTATTGAGGCGTTGAAGATCTCGCTGGCCGCCAACCGATCTGCAGAAAGCGGGAGACCTGTGAAGCTCCTGGAGGTGGTGTAGGTGTTCAGGATTGGAGTTCTTGGAATAGCCCACACGCACGGATACAGCTATATAAGGCAGATTCAGTCTCTCTCAGAAACAAGCATTACGGGTGTATTTGATCACGATTCTTCTAGAAGCGCAAAGACCTCGAATCTCTTGGGCATAGAACGCTTTGACGATCCTCTGAAGCTAATTGAAAACTCCGATGGGGTCGTAGTTACTTCCGAAAACTCATTCCATAAGCAATATGCGGAGCTTGCCATGAACAATGGCAAACACGTTCTGTGTGAAAAACCAATTGCTACAACTGAAGAAGATGCACGATCGATGCTGCAGACGGCGAGAGAAAACAACGTTGTCTTTCAGATGGCCTTTCCCGTAAGATACGCTCCATCGATTCAGCAGGCAAAGAAGGAAATCGAAACCGGCAGACTCGGCAGAATCCTCTCGGTCTCGGCTACAAATCATGGAAGAATGCCCGGAGGATGGTTCGTAGATGAGAAGCTTTCCGGCGGAGGGGCGGTTATGGATCATACCGTTCACGTTGTGGATATTATCCGCTGGCTACTAGATGTTGAGATCGTCGAGGTATCGGCCGAATACGGCAGACTCATTTACGACATCCCAGTTGAAGACTGTGGCCTCCTCCTGCTAGGTCTTTCTAACGATTCCTTCATGAGTCTCGACTGCAGCTGGTCAAGACCTGAAGCCTATCCTTACTGGGGAGATGTCACTCTCAATCTTGTCGGTACAAACGGTTCGCTCAAGATAAGCGCCTTTGATGCGAAGCTGAGAGTCTTCTCAAACAATAGAGGAGTCTTCTGGGAGAATTTCGGAGACAGTTTCGACAAAGCGCTGGTTAAGGAATTCGTTGATTCTGTAGTCGAGAAAAGAGAGCCTTTGACCTCAGGAGAAGATGGACTTGAAGCTCTAAGAGTTGCTCTAGCAGCATATGAAAGTGGAAGAACACATGAACCTATTCAAGTTAATCATTAGCAGCTCCCCATTATGAAAGACGACTAAAGGTGGTGAAAACTTTGAAAGGTAAACGAACATTGCTCGTTTTGGCAATCGCACTCATGAGCATCATGACTTTTGGTCAGATAGAAGTGCAGATGTTGCCATTTTGCTCGAGTGGAATAGAGAGGATGCCGTGGCTTCACGACGGCATTCTATATTTCGTAGGGACAAACTACGATATCTACTACACAACGCTTGAAAACGGAGAATGGGCTGAACCACAGTGGCTTCCGGGCGATATCAATACATCGGAGTACGAGATCAATCCCTGTGTTATTGAAAATGAAGGAGTGTTGGTTATGTATTTTGGTAGATACTCGGCCGATACTGACTATGATTTCTACAGATCGGTATTCGATGAAGAGAAGGGTGGCTGGGAAGAAGGAACTCTAATTGCTGAACTCAGCACGGGTGTAAAAGAGTGGGATATCTGGGTGAACTCAGACGAGACTATCGCATATTTCACGTCGGGAGGCACCTTCAACGGAAAGGAGCCTATCGGAGGAAGAGATATTTGGAGATCTGAATCAATCGACGGGAAATGGTCATCGCCAGAGAATCTCAGCTTTCTTAACACCGGCGGCGATGAATGGTCGGTATTCCTTGCTCCTGATGGTTCTATATGGTTTGATTCGGCAAGAGATGACTCAATCGGAGGATATGATGTTTATCGCTGGGACCCTTACACCAGGAGTATCGAGCACCCCGGAGAGCAAATGAATACATTTCTCGACGAAAGAAGTCTGTGGACCGATGGACAGATACTGTATTTTTCGGGATTGAACAGACCTGATGGTGCAGGGAGCTACGACATCTTCACATTATTATCTCCTCAAGAAAGGCAAGTGGAAAAAGAAGCTATTGCCGAAAGCGCAGACCCGATAACCGTTACTATCAATGATATTCGACAGAGATCCGAAGGTAGGTACTTGTTTCTAGACAACATCGTTGAGGTTGAAGGGATAGCAATGGTTAGTTCAGGCCTCTGGCACGACTCGGCGAACTACTTCGCCCTAACAGACAAGAGCGCAGGAATTCTAATCTATGCTCAAGGTTTTAAGGAGCCGCTCGTAGAAAAAGGTGATCTTGTACGAGTAAAGGGAACACTCACCACGGTCGGCTATACAACAGATGTAAACAGCCTTGTCATAAGACCGGCCTCTCCTGATGATATTGAGATAATCAGAAAAGGAGAGACATTGCCGGATCCTGCGATCATATTTACAGATTCTGCAAAGAGCCAGCTTAGAAATCTCGAAGGTTCGTTGGTGATGATTTTCGGGAAGATAAGCGCCTACGACAATGAAACAATCACCAGGGGATTCTGGTTGACTGGACCGTCAGACCGTGATTTCGACAGCGTATCTTCTGGAATGAGAGTGAAGTTCTATGACTATGCCGGCATAGACATATCTGCTCTTGGCGATGGAAGCTTCGTTGCAGTACAGGGAGTCCTGATCCAGGATAATGAAGGGGAGTTCTATGTCAGACCCACCATTGACGAAGATATTCGTGAACAGACAGAAAACAGGATCTTGTTCTTAACTACAATTGCAAGAAAGGACCTACTCACTCCGACAGAGGAAGAACCTGAAACCACAAAGAAAGAAGAGTCGAGAGATCTCGTACTTCCTGAGAACGTGGAAGCCATCACTTGGCTGCTATCGTCCGATAATGATTTCCTTTCGTCGAGGATTTCGGGCGCCTCGAACGGAAAAGAAGTCTTCGCTTGTCTGTACAAGGAAAAGGGAACAAGAACCAAAAACTATCCGCCTGCAATCTATGAACTCTTTCAGGGAAACGTGTCAAGCAAGATACCCTTCCCTGGGGAAGCTGAATTCCCTTACCTCAAGGACAATGTGCTGCTCTTTGCAGGAAGAATCCTGCCTGATGATCAAAACGCTGACTGGAAGATATATTCATATGACACAGCAACCAAAGAAATCAAGACTCTGACATCGGAGTCATATGACCAGATTGAACCCGTAATCTCTCCCAAGAAGGACTTCTTGCTTTACTCGGAAAGAAGAGATGGCAAATGGTTTGTTGTGAAACAGGATTTGTCGTCCGGTGAGAAGACGACTGTCGCTGAGGATGCGAGATCACCTACATTATCCCCTACAGGTAACGATCTTGCCTTCCAGCACTGGAACGGAAAAGACTGGGACATAGTTACTTTCAATATGAGAACCGGTAAGACAACTGGAATTCTCAGCAGTTCATTCAACGAATTCTCTCCAGTATGGTCGCCCCATGGTACAAAGCTTTTATTTGTTGCCGATTACAGAGGAGAAGTCGAAGTCTTCATCATGGATCTCTTCGACTATACGATTACTGCTGCAACGAAGGATATTTTCTTGACCACGAATCCATTCTGGCTCGATGAAAGCACACTGGGTTTCACAATGAAGACAAATCTCGGATGGAATATCGTTAAGACAAGCACCTCGCTGAAGGAAAAGCCTTCATCTGAGAGCATTTCTGCTGAAGAGAAATTCATCGTATCTCCGCGATTCGCTTTCCCATATCTCAGTGATAATCGCATTCTTGAGGTAATAACAAAGGAAGGTTATTCACAGCAAAGAGCAAGACTAATGGGCAGAACGGGAAACGCATATGAATTATCGCAGATCGCTGAACACACGTACGTAATTCCAGATCGAATTCCTGAAGGTCTTTATTCCCTCGAGGTTCTTGCAGCGAGTTCCGGGGTAGTTTACAGGCAGCTGGAAGAAAATGCTGTCAGAGTAGGGTCTCTTGATGAATCCTTTACCATCGTTCATCTTACCGATCCACATCTCGACCTGCTAAGCAAGCCGGAGAATATGCTCCTGTTCGAGAGACTGCTGAACGAGATCAGGGCAGAGAGCCCCGATCTCATGCTGATAACAGGCGATCTTTCCAGTTCCGCCCTTGCTTACACAACTGACTGGGAATTCATAAAGAAGAAGACTATTGAATATTGTGATTTTCCCGTGTTTATTGTTCCGGGTAATCACGATACACAAAGATCAGGCAGGATAAATGGGATGGAATTGTGGGAAGAGGTATTTGGGCCTTGTTACTACAGCTTCGAGTGGGGTTCATGGCACTTCTTGGGCCTAAATACGGCCGATTCAGAGTATGGATTTGTGAGCGGAGTAGTGTCTGAAGAACAAATGGAATGGATAACAGAAGAATTGAAGAGAATAGGAAGCGAGAAAATCATACTCTTCGGCCATCACAACTTCTACGATGACAGATGGATCTTTTTTGAGGAGACTGAACAGAGACGAGAGCTGCTTGATCTCTTCACTAGGAGCAACGTAGCATTGGCTCTTTTTGGTCATAGACATAGCGATGCGATCGATTATTCACTTAACACTCTTTCACTTACCACGAAGAGGGCAGTGGAAACTGACGGCACACTGGCATACAGAAGAATAGTTGTAGAAGAAGGACTAATCATCGAACTTGTAGAAGTCGAGCCGAAGGGCTCGTCGATTTTCTAGCAGCTGCAAGTACTACAAGATGTAACTGAAAAGAATGAACGGTTATCCGTAATCGCTTAACCATTCTCCGACGGAGCGAAAGCGAACCTAGAAAGCGAGAAGACGCTTTGTGAAGCTTCGCTTCGAGAAAGACCATATTCGAGACTACGAAGAACAAGGAAACCAGATCCCGTGCAATTGCATCACGGGATGACCCCAAAGAGGAGCCCTGAACAGGAACTTTTCAGGGCGGCTCGACAAAATAGCAACAAAATAGCAAAATAGGGACTCCATTTTTGGGAACAAGAACAGTTCCTCGTTCCGACGCTTCGCGTCCAGGTTCTCTCTCCTAGAACCGGGTCTAGGGTATGGGGTCTAGGGTCTCGTAAGAGCATTGAGAGCCGTCCTTCGACCTTCGTCCAGGAGCGTGAACCCGTCCTTGGGAAGAGCGGGAGAAGAGCAGTTCTTCGTTCCGACGCTTCGCGTCCATGTTCTTCGTTCTTGGTTCAGGATCGAGGACATAAGAGCCAGAACGAGATCCCGTATAAGAGCATTACGGGATGACAGGGGATGTCGGGATAAATGTCCTACAACGAAAAACGGTACAGACGTCAG
>NZ_DJGL01000023.1:0-6750 GCF_002432735.1 Mesotoga sp. UBA5847
TGCGACCTGGGCCGTTCTTGCCTAGCCTTGCGTCTAATGTTTTATTCCAGCATCACTTCCTCGCGCCAGCGAGCCTCACTTCCTGCCGGAGGCAGCATTGTGACCTGGGTTGTTCTTCCCAGCCTTGCGTCTTATTCTGCTCTTTCCAACCCAAACCCGCTATCCCCGACAAGGGCTTTCCGCAGTTTCGATTTCAATTACTAAATGATAAAATGAGGGCATTCTTGGTTTTCTTCAGTATTAGTATGCATTCTTATTGAGGAGAGCTTCGATAAATGTAGCGCAAATTTCCGCCAGAAGAGAAGTGTCATAGCAAAAGAAATCTGAACTTGCTTGTACTGTTGGTTCTTTGTTGAAGAGGGTCTTGAGTGATTTCTATAAATGGGCAGATCATTAAGTGTCGGGCATCTGTGGGTGCACCGAGTTAGGAACGATATTATGGAAGGACGATGTGATGATGGATCAGTTAATAGAAAAGTTTTCGATGCTTGGAGTAGATAACGCTCCTGGACAGGAGACTCTTCAAGATGGCGAGGGGCTTCGACTGATAGGAGAGAAGATCCCCGGAAGACCGGTTGATTTTTCTCATGGGGATGTCAATGCGTTTGAACCGATCCCGGGGTCATTAGATGCATTTGTAGAAGGCGTTCACTTGGGCGGTGAGCAAGCGTATACTGAATACAAAGGAAGAGGCAACATACGAGAATGGTTGTCTGAAAAGCTTTCTGCATTCACCAACACTACAATTTCTCCAGATACGCAACTCATTATTACACCGGGAACCCAGGGGGCGCTTTTTCTGGCAATGGGATCGTTAATTGGCCGTGGAGATAAGGTTGCAATAGTTGAGCCCGACTATTTCGCCAACAGAAAACTGGTCCAATTCTTCGATGGAGAAATCATTCCAGTTGTACTGGATTTTCTGGAATCTGATAAGCGAGCCGGTTTGAATTTAGCCGAACTTGAAGATGCTTTCAAAACTGGTGTTAAGGTCTTCTTGTTCTCCAATCCTAATAACCCGACCGGTGTTATTTATTCGTATGATGAGATTCGATCTATCGCTTTCCTTGCAAAGAAATATGATGTATCAGTTATCGCAGATCAACTGTATGCAAGACAGATATTCGATGGCAGAGTGTATACACATCTGTGTGCCCAAGACACCAAACCCGTCAATCTAATCACAATCATCGGTCCATCCAAAACAGAGTCTTTAAGCGGCTATCGTTTGGGGGTTGCATTTGGTTCCGAGAATATCATTGCACGAATGGAGAAACTGCAGGCCATAGTCTCTCTGCGCGCCGGAGGATATTCTCAAGAGCGGTACTCACATCGTGGTTCAACGAACCAGAGGGATGGATGGAAGATCGAATGAGTGCACATCAAAGGATCCGAGATGATCTGGTGGCACTGCTTCACGGCGTGGAAGGTGTCAAAGTAAGAAAAACAGAAGCCGGCAGTTATCTATTTGTGAGAGTTCCCGAGTTGAGAGTCACCATGAGAGAGTTTGTGAAAATCCTAAGATTTCAAGCCGATGTTACGGTGACAATCGGAACGGAATTTGGCCCTCAGTTTACCAATAGTTTTCGCATCAATTTCTCTCAAGATCATCACTTTGCACTGGAGGCAATTAATCGAACGGTACAGCTCATTGAAAGATACCGGAGAGAATAATGAGCGGTATTTGTTTAGCCAAGCTCCTCCCGGTTGATCAGTAATGGTTATCGCTTGACCTCAAGTCTGGATAAAGACAAGAAACAACCAGAGAATTGATCGGTTTGCACTTGAAGATCGATCCCAATACGGGAAGGTTCAGTACATCTATGATACCAGATTTGATTTTGGCCGCTGTAAGGGACCCGGATGCGATCTCTATGACCAAGGAAGTTTGCCCACTTATGACACTTGAAAGTTTAGGCGACGAGACTGAGTAAGATATTGAAAGGTTGCTTTCCCGAAAGCGGTATACAGGTACTGCGCAAACAATCGAGTTCCAGGTTTCACTCTTTGTGTGAAGCCCGGGGAAGGCACGATTCTGTCGAAGGAAGGAGATTGCAGTTATAGTTCCTGGAGTATAATTTATTGTCTATTTGTACGGGGGGACTGAGATGAAAAACTCAGTTCTTGCCGTAATTGCTCTTCTATCTACATCGCTTTTCGCTCAAGACGTTCCTGAATTGTATTCCGCTCCCGTTAAGAAGGTGCAGGTCGGCGAAATAGAAATGGCATACAAGGTCTTTGGAAAAGGATCTCCTCTGTTGATGATCGCAGGATATGGCTCGCCCCTCGAGAGCTGGGACCCGTATGTTGTTTCTGCACTCTCAAAAGAGTTCACCGTGATAGTATTCGACAACAGAGGGATCGGAAGATCGACAACTTCTAATGCAACTCCTTCAATAGAGCTGTTTGCTAAAGATGCAGCCGATCTTGTAAGAACCATCGGTTTTGAAAAGGTCAGTGTGATGGGTTGGTCTATGGGAGGGTATATCGCGCAGGAGTTTGCTCTCAACTATCCTGAGTTGACAGATAAACTCGTCCTTCTCTCGACGAGCTGCGGAGGATCCGAGTCGATACCTCCTTCGGACGAGGCGATCTCTATGCTCCAGAACATGGGCGATCCCGAAGTGCTTCTGAAGGTTCTCTTCCTCACCGACTGGACCCTGGCTCATCTGGAGGTCGCTGCGAGATTTACGGGCTCCTCCAGTCAGGAAGAGAGTGGAGATCAAAGAGGAATTTCTGATCAGTACACTGCCGCTGGCAGCTGGAGCGGAACCTTCGAGAGATTGAAGTCGATCGAGTCAGACACGATCATAATAACGGGAACGGACGATATTATTGTTCCCGCAAAGAACTCTCTGATCCTCGCAGAAGCGATAGAAGGCTCATGGCTCGTGAAACTTAATAACGGAGGACACGGAGCTATCTATCAGTTTCCGGAAAAGATCGCTGGTCTGTTGATTGCTTTTCTGAAGTAGTACGGCCGTTCGCTGATTCCCATAGTTCGATTAAACAGTGGCCGGCTTGCTCTCTTCCATCAGAAGGCTGCATGGATGAATGCAGTTCAACTACTCAGAAGACGGTTACAACTGCCAGGCTCATCAGAGTGCTTCTCCTGTTGAAGGTTTATGTGTGTTGCCTTGTCCTTCAACCCCTGAGGCCAAAGCTTAACGGATAATATGTGCCACTTAATTGGCTCTTTTCAGTGAGAACTCTCAGTATTCTGTCTATGAGAAGCACCCGCAGCCTTATCTTGATATCTAGGACCTCGGATCGTCCAGTTGGATCCAGGTATTTCCGTGAACATAGCGGCGTGAATAGCCCCTTCTTTTCACAAAAGTTTCTAAGCCGTATTGTTTTTCACCTTTTGTTGTCGGATAATTCGATTATTACTCCGAGCTTTGTTCGGACGCATGAGGCTGAGCTTTGAAGAGAAGTGGAGATGGAATGGCCATACTTGCGTACGTTCTAGTGAGTTTTTTTTGGGGATCTACTTATCTGGCGATAAAGATCGGCGTTGAAGGCATGCCGCCTATGTTCTTCGCCGGAGTGAGATTTCTCATTGCGGGCTCTATTATGCTGGTCTTTTCTGTCGTCAGAGGACACTCCTTTCCTTCGAGCAAGTCGGAGCTTTCTAGACTTTGGCTGGTTGGTCTTTTCATGCTTCTTGGTGGAAATGGACTCGTCGTCTATGCCGAACAGTGGGTCGATTCAGGCGTTGCTTCTCTCATAATGGCTACCATCCCGATCTTTGCCGGGGTATTGGAGCACTTTTTCATAAGAACGACGCGGTTGACTTTGAAGGCGCTTTCGGGACTTCTGCTGGGTTTTTTCGGTGTCTACTTTCTTCTGGTTCCGGCCGAACACGGTATTTCTATCGACATCCCAGGAATACTTATGCTTCTCTCTGCCAGCTTCCTCTGGTCTACTGGAACGGTACTGTCAAAAACCTTCAAGGGGAACAGTTCGATAGTATCAAATATCGGGATTCAGATGTTTGCAGGTGGAGTGGGGCTTATGTTTGTCTCGGGCATAACTGGTGAATTTTCAAGAGTTAGGTTCTCGATGAACTCGCTTCTGGCAATCGCTTATCTCGTTGTTTTCGGGTCCCTGATTGCCTACAGCAGTTATATATATCTTCTTCAGAAGTGGCCGGCCACGAAGGCGGGTACTTATGCTTATATAAATCCACTGGTTGCCGTCTCACTAGGAGCCATCTTCCTTGATGAAAAGATCAACTTCCTCATGATTCTGGCAATGGGTGCGATTCTTCTCGGGGTACTCATAGTTCAGAAGTCGAAGATAAAAGTTGTCGGGTAGCACGGTTCCCTGCACAAAAAAGGCATGTCTTGAGAGACATGCCTTAAATCAGTCTCAAGAACTAGAGAGGATAATGACACCTCACATGATGATCGGGTCCTATCTCCCTAAGTGCGGGGGCCTCTTTAGCGCAGCGTTCGTCTGCGAAGGGGCATCTGTTGTGGAACCTACAGCCCGATGGCGGATTGATCGAACTGGGTATCTCCCCTTTCAGTAGCCGCTTCTCCCTTACAAACTTCGGATCCGGGACAGGGTTGGAAGCCATTAACAGATCAGTGTATGGGTGAGAGGGATGTTTGAAGATCGTATTCTTGTCTCCCATCTCAACTACTTCTCCGACATACATAACGGCCACTCTGTCGGCAATATAATCCACTAGAGATAGATTGTGTGTTATGAACATATACGTCAGATTTTCTTGAACCTTTATTTCCTTCATCATCTTCAGAACCATTGCCTGAACGGAGACGTCCAGCGCCGATGTAGGTTCGTCAAGAACGATGAACTTCGGTTTGAGAACCATGGCTCTCGCAAACGCAATCCTCTGTCTTTGCCCACCAGAGAATTCATGTGCGTATCTGTACATGTGATCGTCTATCAACCCTACTTCTTTAAGAACGGCCGCAATCCTGTCTCGTATTTCGACGTCGGTGATCTTGAAATGAATCTTCATCCCTTCCCCAATTATGTTCTTAATCAGTTTTCTAGGATGAAGCGAATTGTACGGGTCCTGGAAAACGATCTGCATATTTCTTCTAACTTCGAGCAGGTCCCTGCCTTTGAGTCCAAGTATGTCCTTTCCTTCGAATTCTATTTCACCTGAAGTCGGTTCTATTAGTCTGAGAACGGTTCTTGCAAGAGTCGTCTTTCCCGAGCCGGACTCTCCGACCACGGCAAAGGTTGAGCCCGTTGGAATGTCCATATTCACGTCGTCTACTGCTCTAACAAAGAGCTTCTTCGAGAAGATCGACTTCTTCACCGGAAAGTAAGTCTTAAGTCCTCTTATTTTGATTAAGGTCTCAGGCATCTTCTCTCACCTCGCCCTTGCCTTTGAAGAGATAGCATGCAACGTAGTGGTTGGGTTCAATCTCAATGAACGGCGGCCTCTCCGACTTGCAGATGTCCATAACGTGCGGACATCTCGGGTGGAATCGGCAACCGGAAGGAGGGTTCACCAGATCGGGAACAGTTCCCTTTATTGCCTTGAGTTCATCTGTTCTTCCTACTCTCGGTACCGCCTGAAGCAGACCACCCGTGTAAGGATGTAACGGCTTTTCGAACAGTCTGGCAGTAGATGCATATTCGACCGAGTTTCCGGCGTACATTACAAGTACTTTGTCACAGAATTCCGCTACGACTCCCATGTCGTGTGTAATCAACATGACGGCGTTCCCCATCTTCCTGGCCAGCTCATCGAGCAGTTCGAGAATCTGAGCCTGAATGGTAACATCCAGAGCAGATGTTGGTTCATCGGCTATTAACAGTTTTGGATGACTTGCAAGTCCCATGCCAATCATTACTCTCTGAGACATTCCACCGCTGAGCTCGTGTGGATAGCTGTTCATAACTCTTTCGGGATCAAGCCCGACAAGGCGTAGTATCTCTTTGACCTCGGGGTAGGTGTGCTTGATCTTGAGTTTCTTGGATTTCGCTATTGACTCACCGATCTGATAGCCTACCTTCATTACCGGATTCAGTGATGAACGAGGTTCCTGGAATATCATAGACATTTCGGCGCCTCTTATCCGATTCATCTTCTCTTCGGAGAGTTCGACGAGATTCGTGCCATTGAAAATCACTTTCCCTTCCTGAATCTCACCGGGCTGTTCTATCAATCGCATTACTGCCAGAGATGTAACTGACTTCCCGCAACCGGTCTCCCCGACGACTCCCAGTCTCTCACCGGAATCCATCCAGAGGTCGACACCATTGAGTGCCTGGACGACTCCCCTGTATGTGTAGAAAGATACCTTCAGGTTAGATACGTCCAGTAGTTTTCCTTTCAGCTCCATAAGATTACCTCCTCAACCTTGGATCGAGCATGTCTCTTATTCCGTCACCGAGGAGGTTGAATCCAAGAACGACAAACGCGATGAATATTCCAGGGAAGGTGGATATCCACCACTGATCGATCAGGTAATTCCTGCCGTCGGAAACCATGGCTCCCCATTCAGGCGTCGGGGGCTGAACTCCTAATCCGAGAAAGCCGAGACTTGCTGCGGTGAGGATTATCGTTCCCATCCTTAGGGTCAGCTGAACTAGAACGGGAGAGATGCACATCGGTAGAACGTGAAGGAACATTATCCTGAGATTGCCACCACCTGCCGCACGTATAGCTTCAATGTATGGCTGTGATTTGACTTTTGTTGCTTCTGCCCTAGATAGCCTCGCATAAGTTGTCCAAGTGACAACAGATATGGCAATTATCGTGTT
>NZ_DJGL01000023.1:6824-11461 GCF_002432735.1 Mesotoga sp. UBA5847
AGGAACATGTCGGTTATCCTCATGAGAACTTCGTCAACAATCCCTCCAAAGTAGCCTGCCGTGACACCCACTATGATACCGATCGATCCGCTGATCACCGAAACCAGGAATATGATCCACAGAGCGATTCTCGATCCGATAATTACCCTGCTGAAGATGTCCCTACCGAACTGATCTGTTCCGAAGAGATGCTGCCAGCTGGGAGCCTGGAGCTTGTTCTGTAGATTTTGCTGGACCGGATCGAATGGCGCGATCAGAGGCGCGAAGGCGGCCATGAGCAGGAATATCAGGATTATCGCCGATCCGATCATCGTGAGGCGGCTCTTTCTCCAGAGAAAGACTGTATGCTTTAAATCATCCATGAATGGTTTAGATACTTTTACTGTCTTTTCCATCTAGATCACATCCTCATCCTTGGATCGAGAAGAGCGTAGAGAATATCTACAATGAGATTCGCAATCGAGTAAATAAATGCTATATACAAAGTACCACCCATTATTGCAGGATAGTCAAGGAAGAGCATTCCGGTGGTAATGTATCTTCCGAGACCTGGCCAAGAAAAGACCGTTTCTGTAAGAACGGCTCCCTCCAACAAGCCTCCAAAGACGAGCCCGATTATCGTAACGGTTGGTATCAGAGAATTCCTCAGCGCGTGGCGGTAAATTACGATGTTCTTTCTCAAACCCTTTGATTTTGCAGTTCTTATGTAGTCCTGTCGCAGTACGTCGAGCATACTGGCTCTCGTAATCCTTGCGATGGATGCCGTAGCGTTATAGCCCAGAACAAAAGCAGGAAGAAGAATGTGCATCAAGGCTTCCTTGAAAGTGCCCCACTGACCGGCGATAATCGAGTCTATCAGGTACATTCCCGTAACTCTCGGAGGCGGGTTGGTGAAAAAGCCTAGCCTTCCGCTTCCGGGAAGCCATCCCAGCTTGAAGTAGAAGACAAGCAGCAGTAGAAGTCCTATCCAGAATACCGGCATAGAGACACCCAGTATCGAAAAGACTCTCGAAAACTGGTCTATAGCTTTGTTACGGTGAACGGCCGACAATATTCCAAGAGTAATACCTAAAAAGATAGAGATGATTATCGCAACTAAGGCAAGCTCCATCGTGGCAGGGAAGTAGTTCATTATATCTTTCATGACGGGATTCGAGGTCTTCAAAGAAACGCCGAAATCACCTCTAACCGCGCCGGTAATGAAGTTGACGAATCTAATTGCAAGTGGTTGGTCATATCCAAGCTTCGCCTTCAATCTATCAACAGCCTCAGGCGGTGCGTTTCCCCCGAGAATAGCCCCAACTGGGTCGGCGGGTATTACATTTGCTATAAAGAAGACAATGCAGGCGACACCGAAAAGCACTATGACCATCAAGAATAGTCTTCTGAGTAAGAATTGTCCGAAGTTCATAGAATTACCCCCGCATCAATATCTGATTTTTCAGAAAGAATACGCCCCGTTCAAGAGAACGGGGCGGGGGACACATTACTTAGAAACCTTTGTGAAGTCGAACAGCATTCCGTAACCGAAAGCCGCTTCTTCGAAGTTCTTGACTTCTTTGCGAATTCCCCAGAACTCTACAGTCTGGTATAGCATCGCAAAAGGTCCATTGTGGAACCAGTATTCTGTAAGATCCTTGTAAATTTGTTCACGCTTGTCTGGATTGGGCTCTATCTGACCCCATTCACAAAGTGTCGCTGCATAATCGTCGAACCATGCATTTCTCCACGCTAGCTGATTTGCCCTGTAGCTTGCATGAGCCATTGCAAGGTTGTCCGGATCGGGATAGTCATTACCCCAGCCGGCAATGATCATCTGATGACCCTGTGCACGATACTTGGCGTACATCTGAGAAGACTGCATTATTACTATATTGGCCTTTATTCCTGAAAGCGCCAGGTCTGCCTGGATCTTCTCGGCCTCTGCCTTTCTCGTGTCAGTATTGCTGGTTAGAAGCTCAACTTCGAATCCATTAGGGTATCCTGCTTCGGCGAGAAGAGCCTTAGCTTTTTCGATATCCTGGTAGAATGGGTTTTCTTCCACATAGCCGAAGTAGCCCTTGTTTATGAAACCCTGTACTAGGAGAGCGTTATTGAGCATAATGTCTTCGACGATCTCTTCGTAATTGATCGAGAACCTTACGGCTTCTCTTACCTTGGGGTTCGCAAGGGGTCCCCAGGTAGCATTCATCGCGAGATACTCGTTTGAATGTCCCGGAACCTTGACTTCAACTATGTCGGGATTTCTCTTGGCCTCTTCAAGCAGCTGTGGCGTAAGATCCCAGGCAACATCGATGTCTCCTTTTTCAAGAAGAAGTCTCTGGTTAGATGCTTCGGGGATGTCTCTAATCATGATTCTCTTCAGAGGGGGCTGTTCGCCGTAGTAATTCGGATTGGCTTCAAGAAGGATAACGTTGTTTCTCTCCCACTGAACGAGAACGTATGGACCGGCGCCTGCGGAGTGATCTGTAAGCCATGCGCCACCAAGGTCTCCATCTACTTCGTGTTCAAGGACTACGTCTTTGTTGACGATACCTGTGAACATGTTGGATAGAATCCCGAGTGTGATGTTTTCTGCATAGGGGGCGTTCAAGGTTATGGACACAGTGTAATCGTCGATCTGCTTTATCTTCTCATCGACGTTGTCCTTGTTTATCCCGAAAATATCGACCAAGAACCACGCAGAAACAGACTCGAGAACAACTGGTCTCTTCAGAGAGAAGAGAACATCCTCGGCTGTTAGGGCATCACCGTTGGAGAATTTGACTCCCTTCCTGATATTAAAGGTGTAGGTAAGTCCATCATCGGAAATCTCCCAGCTCTCGGCAATGTCTGGGACTGGAACGATGACGCCGTCAATTGCCTCTAGCTTGACTAACTGAGCATAGATGGCAGCGACGATTTTGTTCGGAAAGACCTCATAGGCAACGGCCGGATCCATGGTAATAAAAATACCGGTGTTTGCGCCTATTACAAGAGTGTCTTTTGGAGTCGCAGCAAATCCCATGGCTGCAACAAGAAGTACCATTAGTGAAATCAGTATGAAGCTTCGCTTCATTCTTGCACCTCCTTTTCCCACGTACAGGGTGATGACAAAATTAGAACAAAATAGGATACTGTCTATCTTTCTCCTGTCTGAATCCGACAGGATCGACATTCTTAAGCAATAAATGAGAATCCAAATCGTGATACGTGAATGCGCCGGTTCCAGCGGCGAAATGGACGCTCTGGGAGACTCCAATTCCAGACTCGCTCATGCACCCAATCATAAGACCTATACCCGCGCTGTTACACATCTCTACAATCGCAAGAGCGTCTGAGAGTCCCGACTTCATGAGTTTGATATTGACGTAATCGACTGCGCCTTCCTTTATGAGTCTCATAACGTCATACTTTGTCTTTGCGCTTTCATCTGCGCCAACAGGATACATAGAGCCCTGCCTAATTATTCTCAGTCCTTCGAAATCTTCGGCAGGCACTGGTTGTTCGAATATCCCCACGGGCACGTCGCTTCTGTACATGGCATCTATGAATCTCAAAGCTTCTTTGGGTGTATAGCCTGTGTTTGCATCTATCACATACCTGACACCCTTGATCACATCGTTGACTGCCAGTACCCTGGCAATGTCGCTCTTAACATCTTCGCCGACCTTCATCTTGATAACTTTATGCCCCGCTTCGAAGATCTCCTTAGCGTCATGGACCGTCTCTTCCAGACTGCTTATGCTGACCGTCTTGTCGGTCTCGACGTAATCCTTCATCCCCCCAAGAATCTGATAGACAGGTGTAGAGATCAATCTGGAAAAGGCGTGAAGAGTGGCGAACTGAATGGCGGCTTTCAAACTTGGCGCCGTTCTAGAATATGAGTCGAGCTTTGCGAAAATCCTTCTGTAGTCTCGGACGTCGAGATCCTTTATCATCTCGAGAATTTCTTTCTGGAGCTGAAAAATGGCGGCTCCGCTCTCTCCATTAACTCTGAAAGACGAAGAAGATTCGCCCAGACCGATCGTTCCGTCCGACAGAACTAATTCAACTTCAATATTAACTTTGGAGCTGGAAACGTTGTTTGCGATGTGAAAAGGTTTTACAAAGTCCCATTTCTTTTCGGTGAAGCGTAAGTCCTTGATCTTCATCCTTTCCTCCCCAAATATGAAAGTACTATCCACTACCAAAAAGTATAGAAAACATCTATACAATAATACCTTAAATCACTACTTCATCAAAATGGATTAATAGACTCGACTTTCTGATAATTAGTTATATCATACTTCGGGTAACGTCTGCAAAAAATCAAATTAAGGCTTGTGTGATTTAGTCAATAATTCTGCACCATACGCTTCCATCTATGTCGTGATATTTGACGGCTAACCTGACATGGTTAGTTCAAAAAACGAGAAAGAGCGTTGTCGTGGCAAAACAATCGCATAGACAAGACGCATTGCCGCCTTCGGCAGGAAGTGAGGTTCGCTGGCGCGAGGAGGTGATGCTGGAGTAAAACATCAGACGCAGGGCTGGGCAAGAACGGCCCAGGTCGCAATGCCCGCTTCGCGGGGAAGCTTTTGATGGTTCAACGTTGTCTTTAGCAGCGATCAGCGGGTTCTCCGCTTTTAAGCGTGCAGCGGCCTTTTCGGTGAACG
>NZ_DJGL01000059.1:0-18229 GCF_002432735.1 Mesotoga sp. UBA5847
GCTGTGGAGAACCGTCCTTCGTGACTCGTCCCAGATCATGGACCCGTCCTTCGCTGAGACCCAAGCCCAGATCCTGAACAGGAGCACTTCAGGATGACGTGAAGGACTGTCATCCCGTGATGCTTCTGCACGGGATCTGGTCTTGAAAACACTTCAAGGATCGAGAATGACGACATATGGTATTTCTGAATAACATAAGGCAATCATTTCAGACTCGGATCCTGAATCTTGTTTTCAATTTTCTTCGCGGCTTTTACGGCGGAGAACGGAGAACCGGTGACGGTTAACGTGTTTTTCATCAGCGTTCAGCGGGTTCTCTGCCTTTAAGCGTACAGCGGCGGCTCCGGAGAACGGTGAACCAACAACGGACAACTATTTCTTCTGCTTGCAACTGACAACATGGAACTTGGAACTGATTCTTTCCGGAGGACGACGGACTGCTGACATACAACGATTGCCAACTCGCTTCTTATCGAATCAAAACTACCGGCACGAAAGCGAGAGAGCGAAAGCATTCGGTAGTACTATGAATTATAATAGTTGAATATGCAACTGTCTCAGAGGTGAGTTATGGCAAAAGACATACATAAGATGCTTGGGGAGGAGAGGATTGGAAGGCTTCTTCTCAGTCTCTCTTTGCCTGCAACTATCGGCATGCTTGTTCAGGCAATGTACAACTTCGTTGATACAATTTACGTCGGAAGAGGCGTCGGGTCGATGGGCATCGCGGGCATATCTATTTCCTTCCCTGTTCAAATATTCGTTATGGCATTTGCTCAGATGTTCGGAATCGGCGGCGCTTCAGTTATATCGAGGGCGCTCGGTGAAAAGAACCACGAAAAAGCAAGACGCGCCGCTGGAAACGTAATGGCTTTCTCGATCGCCTTCGGATTGGCGATGACCCTGCTGGGATACTTTTTTATAGATCAGTTGCTCATAATGCTCGGAGCGAGTGAAGCCATCATTCCGTATGCGAGAGAATACCTGAGCATAATACTTCTCGGAAGCGCTTTCTTTTCTTTTGGAATGGCTATGAGCCATGTTATTAGGGCAGAAGGAAAACCAAAGATAGCAATGGCTGCAATGTTGATCTCTGCTGTTCTTAACATAATTCTTGATCCCATTTTCATTTTCACTCTCAACATGGGCATAAGAGGTGCGGCGCTGGCAACCGTTTTGTCTCAGGCGATTACCTCGATCTATATTCTCTTTTACTTCACCAGCGGAAAGAGTCTGTTGAGAATCTCTCTGGCTTCTTTGATTCCAGAGTGGACAATCCTGAAGGAAACCGTCTCCGTGGGTCTTTCCGCTTTTTCCAGACAGGTTGCGGGCAGTGTGCTTGCCGTTGTTATGAATAACTCACTGGTTTTCTATGGAGGCGACATTGCGGTGGCAGTCTACGGCATAATAAACAGACTGCTAATGGTTTTCATAATGCCTATGTTCGGCGTGAATCAGGGATTTCTTCCAATTGTCGGATACAACTACGGCGCCAAAAAAATGAGGCGAGCAAGAGAGTCTGTCAAACTGGCCTCCGCAGTTACCACGTTGATCGCCCTTTTCTCGGCAATCATAATGTTCTTCTTTGCAAGACAACTCATATCGATTTTCTCTGATGAAATCGAGCTTATTGAACCCACAATTTCTGCTCTCAGGATTGTTATCCTTGCCATCCCGACTATCGGCATCCAGGTTATTGCTTCTGGAATGTTCCAGGCACTCGGCAAAGCAATACCCGCACTTTTCTTATCCCTCCTTAGACAGATAATAATTCTGATACCACTGATTCTAGTGATTCCGCGCTTTCTAGGGATTAATGGCATCTGGATATCCTTTCCACTTGCCGATTTGATCGCTTTCGCAATATCGCTGGTTTTCTACCTTAGAGAACTGAAGACATTCCGTTCAAGTGAGCTCAGTGCTGAGGTAGGGACAACGGATGTCGCGTGATCCAGCCTTCGATAGAGAAGAGTACATTGGCCGCTGGATATATCGCATTTCGCGCAGTGCAAATGTCCATTTCAGCAGGGAAATGCAGAAATTTCGACTGGGGAGTGGCCATTTCTTCTTTGTGAGAGTGCTGATAGCCAGAGACGGAATAAGCCAGAATGAGCTCAGCGAAATTCTCGGTGTCGATAAGGGAATTACTCTAAAGCCATGAAGAAACTTACCGAAGCAGGCAATATAAAGAGGAAAACCGACCCATCAGACAGCCGGAGTTACAGGCTGTTTCTCACAGAAAGCGGCATAAGAATTGGTGAAGAGCTAGGAAGGCTTGGAAGAGATCATGAAACAATGCTAACAGAAGGTTTCTCCAACGGCGAAAGAGATCACCTGTTTTCTCTTCTTCAGAAGGCCGCTCAAAATGCCAGAAGAGTCAATGATTGACAATGACGTTTCTTGGTTAACGTCTTATGGCCCATTACAAGCAACCGGTCCCTGCGCAAGGCAGACACCGGTTTAGTAGATTGGATCGCGGACTTGTCCGAGACTTCAATAAAGCGTTTTCAAGAATCCAACTATCTCTTCTGATGCAGCATAATCCTCCGGAGTCATTCCTGCGTTGTCCTTTGTATCCGGCACCAAACCGAATTCGCTCAGGATCGTAAGCATTTCGATCGCGTCCCATTTGTCCTCGACAGCGTAGTGTGAGGGCGTTTTCCCGCTGTGATCCTGATGATTGACATTCGCTCCTCTCTCACCGAGGTAAGAAATCGCTTCCATGTTGTGGTCTTTAACAGCGTAGAAGATAGGCGTTCTGCCTTCGTTATCTTCGGCCTCAATGTTAGCTCCGCTTTCGAGCAAGTAATCGACGACTTCCGGCTTTCCCCTGCGGCCGACAGCGGAATGAATTGGAAGGATTCCTTCATCTGTCTCGATCGAAACATCCGCGCCTCTTTCTAAGAGGTACTTGACAATATCTAGCTTTCCATAAGCGGCTGCGATATGAAGCGATGAGATACCGCTTTCTACTTCATTGTTGTTGATACTGACACCCGCAGAAAGCAAGCTCTCAATAGTTTCTTTGTCTTCTTGGTAGACAGCGAGATGCAAGTGTAGGGGCAAGTGATTATTGTTATCTCTTGCCAGGACGTCGGCTCCAAGTGAAATAAGGAGCTTGACATTTCTCAAGGACTCGTTCTCTGAAGCGATATGCAGAGGAGTTTTCCCTTCATAGTTCCTTGAATCAACTTCGATTCCAAGCTCAACAAACATCTCGATGTTCTTGGTAGATCCCTTACCTGCAGCGCGATGAAGTAGAGTATTGCCTGAATCATCTACTCCAGAATAGTCGGCGCCAAATTCGATCAGCATTTTCGAAATATCATTATTGGACTTCGATACGGCCAGTTGAAGCGGCGTATAGTATTCATTCCCGATAGACACATCTGCCCCATGTTCTAGAAGCGCTTCTATGCCCTCAATTGGGAGGCCTTCCGATATAGCTAGATAGAGAGGAGTTCTTCCGTCCTTGGCTGGTCGATTTGGATCGGCTCCGTTTTCAAGCAGGAAGACTACGGTATTTGTCCCCTTCGAAAATATCGCAGCAATCAAAGGTGAGCGGAAAGCATATTCAACTCTCTCTAGATCGGCTCCCTTCTCCACAAGATACTTAACGACTTCCAGAGTAGTGTCGTTCTTGGAGTTGTCACAGGCGAGGATCAAAGGTGTATAGCCTTCATAAAACATTGAACTGGCCGGATGAGCGTTTATATCCGCCCCTCTTTCAAGAAGCATCTTCACGACATCGAGGAGACCCTTTCTCGCAGCGTAATGAAGAGCTGTATAGCCATTGTCGTCAACGGTTGAAATGTCTGCCCCAGATTCAATAAGGTAGGTTGCTATTTCCGAGTGGCCGTAATCCGCTGCGACCATCAAGGGTGTTTTGTTTGCATAGCCACGCTCGTTAATATTACCACCACTGTTGACAGCTTCCTTTACCCCTTGCAGGTCACCGTTGGACGCACTATTGTAAACGCTAGAAAAAGAGACTACCGATAACAGCAGTACTAACAGAAGCACTAACAAGAGTCTTTTCATACTAAAATCCTCCTTCTGCAAAGTGAGCGATCACTAGCAATTTGAAATAGCTGCTAATCATGTGAATAGCAGTATCTACCTGAGAAAACAGCCTTCCCTGTCGAGATTCACACAAGAGTGATTTGGAATCTCGGATCCGGTCGAACTTACCGATTCAGAAGCAAAATGCTTTTGTCTTGTGAGTCAATCTCATGCGTCATGCATTCTCTAGAGAACTGTTGACTATTCAGTATTCTTGATTCCGAATCACGCAAGAGCATGATCGACGGCCGCCCGGGCGTGAATGGCCGTAGTATCGAAAACGGCAATGTCAGCGTCTGATTCTTTGATCAGCAGAGGTATCTCAGTGCAACCAAGTATAACTCCCTCGGCTCCATTGACCTGAAGACCCTTAATCACTGCCTTATAGACTGACTTTGATTCCTCTCTGAAGATTCCTTTGCAGAGCTCCTCGAAGATAATCATATCTACTACTACCATTTCTTCAGCTGAAGGAACGATCACATTTATGCCAAATCCCGCCAAAGTATCCTTGTAGTAAGCCCTCTCCATAGTGAATCTTGTGCCAAGGAGTCCAACGGTTTCAAGTCCCCTTCTCTCGATCTCCTCTCCGACTGCCTTACCGATTTCTAGGACTTCAAGCCCTGATGCTCCTTCGATTTCTCTGGCCAAAAGATGCATTGTGTTGGTACATATGATAAGAAAGTCTGCACCAGCTCTCTTCAGATCAATGGCTGCGGCAGACAAGACCCTCTCTATACCCTTCCAGTCATTACTCTTCATCATCTCCGAAACGGGGCCGAAATCAACTGAAGCCAAGGTGCATTCTGCGGAATGAAATCCCCCAAGCCTGTTCTTGACCATTTCATTGAGCAATCTGTAGTACTCCAGTGATGATTCCCAGCTCATCCCACCCAAAAGGCCAATACGCTTCATGTCGTTGCTCCAAAAGCATCGTCCAGCCAATCAAGAAGCACTGAATTGGACAAAGGAAGATTAGTAACTTGACAATGGGAATCTGCGCCTTCCTGCTTCTTGAATATTCTCATTGTTGACTTTCCCGAAACGTTATCTAAGGCTTCCCTTGCCTGGATGAGCGCCTCTTCTCCTTCTCCCTCTCCCACCATGGCAAGGAATGGAACCTGAATACTCTTTATAGCGTTGCCTACAACGAAATCCCTCATTCTTTCGAAAGCCTTGAACATGGAGACCTCGCCGAACCTGAGCATTATGTTGACGAGCTGGAGCTTTTGAGCCTTAGACAAATACTCCGAGGGCACAAGGTCGACCGTTTCCAGTGTAATATCTTCAGGAGAATTGATAGCTTCTCCAACAAATGCAGACATGTACTTGTAGATATCGGTAACAGGTGAATTGGAAATCAGGGCTCTTATTCTGGAATCGTGAGCCGCGGCCCTAAGTGAGAAATAACCTCCGAGACTAATGCCGTACAGCGCGAGTCTTGATGGATCGACATCCTCCTTCGACAAGACATAATCGACAACTTTGGAAATCGGAACTTCGTAGTCAGGACGCAACGGAGTCTCGGGCGAAAACCTTCTCATTCCTACCTGACCGGGGCCATCGAAGAGAACAACCGCGTAACCCCTCTGCAAAGCGGCCGAGCCTGCCTGGAAATACATCTCTTCCGATGTCCCGTCAAAACCACTCATCATCATTATCGTCTTCTTCTTGCCGCCGGTCGTTGGAGCAATCCAGTACGCCGGAATGAAATCCTCACCGTAGGGTATTCTCTCAGCTTCGAACTGAATATCAGTGGTTCTGAAAGCATATACAAAGCAATCTCTGCTTTCCATTCCAAGGTATCTTGTCTTCGAATCTCTGGGATCGCCAAAATACTCGGCAGCTCTGAAATAGCTTGCCGCCCTCAAGAATTCCTGCCTCGCGCTCTCGTTATTACCTTTCTGAAGAACCACGAGGGCATTATTTTTCAGCCTTGTTGCCAGGTCCTTGAATGACTTCACCCACGTTGATGGGTCTTCACAATCTATATGCGGTACAAGCGAAAGAATCTCTCCTACGGTGCCTCCTTCGTACGATACTGCACCAAGAGACCTGTAGAGCTGGAAATCAAATTCATTATCTTGAAGAATCCGCACGTCTAATGAGCCTCTTGAAACTCCTCTAGAAGCGTCGGCCATATTGCACCTCCCTAAACTGCTTTTCTTAGACAATACTATCAGAAAGCTTGCCTATCACGAAGCTACATCGGTATCAAGAAGACAATAATGCAGTTCGAATCTGTTATTATAAGAATTGGAGGTGGTTACGTGAGAAAGGTGATGATGATTCTAATACTGCTATTAGCCGTGTTCGGATTTTCATGGTCGGGGCACGATGCTCTAACGTATTTGATTGTATCCCAGTATGAGGAGGTTTTTGACAAGTACGTTGAGATAACCCCGTACACATACGCCGATGTTGACACTCGTGAATACAACCCGGCCATAGAAGGTTTTTACGACTATCTGGGTGAACCCTATTTACCAGAAGAAGACCTGGATCTATACAGTGCAGTCTTCCCGAACCCTAAGCCGGTCGATGACAAAGCTCCCATGTGGCAAATTCTCTCGGTATATTCTTACGAGCCCGATCTAGGCATGGATAAGGGGCTCGAACTAAAGGGAATAGAGACGCTCCTTGGGGACAGTCAGGGGCTGAGGCACATGGAATACAGAATGCTTCTCTTCATTAGAGTTGGAGAAGTAACCGACGTCGTCCAGTATTTCAGCGATCTGGCCGAGATCGCTTATTCCAGAGGAGACCATTATTGGGCATACCGGTTCATGGGGAGGGCGATTCACTATCTTGAAGATGTGGGCCAGCCTTTTCACACATTCCCCGCCCCGTTTTTCGAACTGCTGAAGCTTCCTTTCAACATGGACAAGTGGCTCGCCATCTTTGCTAATTACCACTTCGCATACGACTTCTACGGTGGTTATTTGATTTGGGGACAATACGAGCCCCTGCTAATGGCGCTCGAAGAGGTTCCTGCCAGAATCGTCAGGAATCCGAAGCAGGCCGCGGTAGATTTGAGGAAGTACTCCAGAGAGAAACTCAATCCAGTATACTATGAACTCAAACATGTTATGGGAAATGAACTTGAGAAACCTCAGGCAGTCTGGCTAGGCAAAGAGTATTTCGATGATCTTCACGAAGCAGGCAAGACATCGAAATTAGACAACCTCTCCGTTGAGATTCTCAGAGAGACTGCTTCTTATGTAAAGGGATACATAAACTATATGCTGAACAGATTCGCGGCAATAGACTCCGAATCATGATCAGGTAGCTGCCTTACAAAAAAAATGGCGATGGACATGCCAGATATGTCTGTCGCCATTTTTCTTATTGGCCATTTGAACAACCACCATTGATTTACGTATCTTGCTTAGTCATTTCTTCGACTGAGAAGCTATCTCATAGTACTTCATCAACTTCTCTACTACCCTCTGGTTGAAGCTGCCAGGCGAGTACTCTCCGCTCTTCCCGAGCTTTCCCGACTTCATGCCCGTCAGTACCTCAATGGCCTCGTCCACGGTCTCAACGGTCCATATGTTGAATCTCCCTTCCTTAATGGCATTAATTATTTCGTCAGGGAGAACAACATTGTCAGAGTTCGCCTGAGGCACGACCACTCCCTGTTGACCGGTAAACCCCTTTATCTTGCAGAGATCATAGAAGCCCTGAATCTTGTACTGAACTCCGCCTACGGGTTGGACTCTTCCGCTTTGATTGATCGAGCCCGTAACTGCTATTGACTGCTTAATTGGCACATCGGCAATTGCAGACAGGAAAGCGACTGTCTCCGCCACGGAAGCGCTATCCCCTTCAACTGTCGAATAGACCTGCTCAAAACTTATCGAACCGTTCAGGCTCAGCGGGAATTGCTGCGCATATCTCGAACTCATGTATCCCTGAATAGTCAGACTGGCTTTGTTGTGGATGTTTCCACTTAGTTCCGATTCTTTCTGTATGTCAACTATACCGCTGTTGCCTGGACCGGCTTTGGCAGTTATTTTCACCGGTATTCCAAAAGAGAGATCCTCTGTCTGGACTACTGTCAAACCGTTTATCTCACCAACAAGCTCTCCATCTGTCTGAACCATCAATGTCGAGTTCTTGAACATTTCCTTTATCTTGTCCTGATAGAGGGAGACCCTTGTATGCATCTCTTCCCAAGCGGTCGATACATCCTCAGCCTCTATCATATCGTGCTTCTTCATATCCGCCATTGCCGAGCTCTCCAGGAGGAGCTGTTCAAGGGTGCCAAACTGAGTCGAGACTTTCTTCCTGCTTCCCGAAAGGAATATCGCTCTCTTTATCACTTCTTTGATTCCGTCCCTTTCAAGCGGCTTCAAAGTATTCTCCCTCACAATATTGCAGGTTAGCCCACAGAGCTTGCCAATCGTGTCCTTCTCCAACGCCATTTCCCAATCGAACTCGGCTTTAATCTTGAAGAGCTTCTTGAAATCCGTATCGAGCGTACTTAACATGCTGTATATCCACGGCTCGCCTATCATGATTATCTTTATATCCAGCGGAATTGGCTCAGGCTTCAGACTAACAGTCGATAAGAGACCGATCTTGTGTTCTAGATTCTCAATTCCTTCGAGTCCGGAAAAGAGTACCTGCTTCAGAGTCTGCCAGACATAGGGTTCGCTCAGTACGCTCTTGGCATCAAGGACAAGATACCCGCCGTTCGAGTTATGTATTGCGCCTGGCCTTATCATGGTGTGGTCGGTATCAAGCATTCCCATCTTTGCTACATACTCTATTCTTCCGAAAAGGGAGGAGTAATTGGGGTTTGTTACCTCCACAATGGGTTTCCCCTCTATTCCCGAGTTGTCGACAAACAGATTGACCGCATATCTCTTGCCGAAAAAAGCTTTGGAGTCGATCTCCTGGCTGAAGAATACTCCCAGATTGTCAAGCAAGTCTTCCTTCATGCTCTCTATAAAATCAACGACCTCTTTGTTCTTGCTAAACTTGTCTTTCATCTCCTTTATGTGACCTTCAACTGCGAAAGAAGCCACGTTTCGATTCAATTCCTTGTACTTCTCACCATATTCTTTTTCCATCTTGCTCAATCTAAGAAGATACGAGTTGACTAATTCACGGACTTCCTCGCCTTTCTTGGTAAGCTGCTTCTGGTATTCCTCAGGTAAGGCTTCGTACACTTCCTGGGTAAGCGGTTTACCGTTCCAGAGAGGAATCGTTGCAACTCCTGTCTGGTTTATTTGAACAGTGAAATCCTTTTCTTTCGCCTTCTCTAACAATTCCTTCAGCATACTTGAACGCTTTTCCGATTGCTCATTCTGGATCGAAGTTACCTTCTGCTGGTAGTCCTCACTCTGAAAGCTCTCGCTGATCGAGTTGATAGCTATCTCAACAAACTCGTTCATCTCTTTCTGAAATACCTTCCCTGCCCCCGCTTCAAGTGGAATTGAATTTGGCGACCTTTGTTCATCAAAGTTGTAGACATATATCCAGTCGCCCGGAGTCTTTGTTCCTTCGACCTTCTTCTTCAGATAACGACTGACAAATGTTCTTCTTCCGGTGTTGTTACTGCCGGAAACAAAAACATTGTATCCCTTTGCGTTTATATAAAGCCCTGTCTCCAAAGCTCTTATGGCTCTCTCCTGTCCGATGAACTCCTCTAGTTCACTCAAACATTCAGTTGACTTTACATTCTTCGGCAGTGGAATTTTCAAATCTATCTCCTTCCAGCCAATTCTTTTCATTCATCTACCTCCTTCTTCTGATCGATTATAACAAATTGGACTCTTTGAGAGCCCAACTGAGACATTGAAAGTCACGAAAAATGATGCATAAAGATAAACCAGTTTGTCTTCAGGAACAGGTGAGTCTGAAGCTCTTACTGACAACAATTCCCTTCTCTGGAATCTCTTCAAGAACTGCCAGATTGTCAATTACAAACTCATGATGGAAGTCTTTGAATGCAAGTCTCTCCATCACAGGACCTATGTTGCTTCGATTAACATCATCTCCATAGGCAAGTGTTATATGAGGGATCCAGTGAGTCTCGCTGTAAACGGCTGCTTTGCTGTCCACCGCTTCACAGAGGACTTTACATAGCGATTTATGAAGAGAAGCCAACTTAGGACTTTTAGCTACTCCAATGAAAATTACCGGTCTCTCGCCAGTGAAAATACCAAGATATTCTGTCTTTGCCGAGAAGGCACCCATAACGGACGCAATCTCTTCAAGCATGGGATCTGAAGTGACAGTCGTCTCTTCGAAAATGCAATAGCTAATGTGTGGAAGTGGATTGAGCATAACCGAACGAAATCCGAAGTCTGTTTTCAATTCATTCCACAGCTCTCTGACAAACCGATTCAGATCGTCTGGAAGAAGAGAAACGAGAGCTTTCAGAACGCCACCTCCAATCTGAATATAAGTGAATTATATCAGTCAGAGGCTTTTGCCCTATCAGAAAACTTCTTACTTCTAGATGCGATCTCTGGCAGAAGTATTAGAGTAAGAACCATTCCCACAACAAGTCCGCTAACCATCAACTTCGCCACATCAACGTACAACAAGAGAGGTGAAAGCAGAAGAACTGAAAAGCCGGCAACAAGACTAAGCCCGTTTGCAAGAATTGCATTTGCGGTCTGTTGATATGCCCTACGTGAATCGCCGAACCTCCTGAACCAGATAGTGAAGTGAATCGAATAATCGATTACCAGCCCCATCAACATTCCCGAAATGAGCGCTGTAGAAATGCTCAACGGGATCCTGAAAAGCGCCATAAAAGCGAAGTTGAAAAGAGTTGTAAGGAGAATAGGTATCGTGGCGATGATTGTCGACTTCAGACTTTTGAATATCGTGAATAGGAGGAGCATGATAAGCCCAAACGATACTATCAAGCTCTGAATCTGATTGTTAACAACAGAGGAGTTCACGCTCTTCCATATAAGCGTAGTTCCAGCCAGATTGAACCTGAAATTGTCATCCAGTTCCGGATAGCTCATTATTAGTTCTTCGACGGCCAACTTCAGTTTTTCGGCGCTTCGACTGTCGCTCTCCGGAGAGAACAGATTGAATCGTATAGCATTGTCGCTCACAAGAAGTGATGTAGAGTCACCGAAAACATCACTTGAGTTCAGTACTCTCACCATAAGCGTCAACGGAACGCCCGTCTCTCTTGACAGATCGAGAAGACTCATGACCTTCGAAACTCCATCAAGTCTCTTTAGCTCCGCTTCGAACGCTTCCAAACTCTCTACATGATCTGTCGTTAATGCAATGCTATCCCCTTCTTTTGGTGTAACCATCAGCGAATAGTTTGTCAGCCAACCGAAAGCCTCTTTCATGGTGTTTGCGCTTCTTCTAATCTCCGAATTCTCTTTGAAGAAATTATACTGGTCAATAGTCATTGGAATTGACATGATCAGAAAAGGAGAGGCGATACTGCCCACTATAACGGCCCAGACAACTACCTTTTTCGCAAGACGATTTACGTCTCTTGGAGGTGATGCACGTTGCGGATTCACAGTTTCTCTTGAAGACACAAGCCCCGGGAGCACGACAATTGTGAAAACCGCAGAGAGGAAGATTCCTGAACAGACGAATATACCCATCTCCTGAAAGGCCTTCAAGTCGAGCAGAATGTATGAAGAAAAGCCTGCCATCGTTGTCAAAGCAGATAAGAGAACAGGAACTCTCTCCTCGTGAACTGTCCGACTGACGGCATTCTTAAGATGAATGTTTTCTTCAAACCTTGAGAGGAAATGCATCCCGTATGCACTTCCAATAATGACGATAAATGAAGGGATCATCACGGTCAAACTGTTGATCGAAAGCTTCATTATACCCATTACTCCAACTATCGCCATTACGGAGGCCAGAGGAGGAACCAGCGTAAGCAAAGCAAGCGAGACCTTTCTGAACTTGATTACGTAGATCATGAAAATGGCAAGTAGAATGAAAGGTGGATACTTGAAGGTAAGATCGATTATTGATCTGAATGTCTCTGTGTTAGCAACGCTCTCTCCAATTAGTCTATAGCCCTTTACATCGAGAGAATCGAGTTTCGATCGAAGTTGAGGGACAAGTGTGTCGCTGCTCAACTCATTTCCGTCTGCGATTGTAATCAGTATGCCGTAATAGCTGCCGTCAGAAGATATCAGCAGGTTACTGTATATTGGATCTGTCAGCAGATCTTCATTCAGCACCAATTTCCCATCTTCCAAGTACACGTAGTCCTCAGCTGGAATTCTCAAAGTGAAAAGATTGAAGCTTCCCAGCTTCATCGCGTTAGTGGCTGACAACACCGAGTTAACCCAGTCAAGAGACTTTATCTCATCTGATATTCTTTTCAGAAGCTCGAGTGGAGTTTCCGATGCATTAAGAATCACCATGATCGATCCAGTGTCTCCAAAAACCTCCGCGATTCGGTTGAACGCTGCCAGTTCAGGATCATCATCGCTCAGAAATGCTGCGGGCGAGGGATCGAAGCTGAGACCGTTGATTCCCGACAATAGAATTATTACTACGGCAGCTAATAATGCGAAGGACACAGCTCTTCTCATATGCCCACCTCATAAACTTAGCCAATTATATCATCCGGCAACAGGATTGCCTGCGCTGTATAGAAATCATCTGCCAGATCAACAGAATTTCTTGACATTATGTGAAATGTATCGGGTCTTGTCGTAGAATAGGTTCGGGTCATACACGAAGATCGTCCTGAGGCAATACCGTCTGGAGGGATGTTAGATGATTGACTGTAAAAAACTTACGAAAGCATTCGATAAGAGCCCCGTAGTAGACGAAGTAGATCTGCTGGTTAACTCTGGCGAAATATATGGCTTTCTGGGACCAAACGGAGCCGGAAAGACAACGACGATTAGAATGCTTACCGGTACGCTTAGACCTACTTCGGGAGAGATAAAAATCCTCGGCATGAACTACTCGAATAATGAGCTTCAGATAAAGAGCAAGATCGGTGTTGTCCCTGAAGAACCAAGAATCTATTCCTACTTCACAGGAGCGGAGTTCCTTGAGTTCATCATGGATGTCTTTCCCGATAAGAGACAAGAAGCGAAGAAGAGAGTCGGCGAACTATGTGAAGCGTTTGGAATAGATTATCTGGGGAAGATGATATCTGAGATGTCTCACGGTATGAAACAGAAGATAATGGTTATCTCTGTTCTGATGAGGAGACCAGAAGTCATCTTTTTGGATGAGCCGACCGTAGGTCTCGATGCAAGAAGCGCGAAGATACTTAAGATGCTTCTTGAGAAGTATAAGGGCGAAGGCTCTACCATTTTCATGACCACACACGTGCTGGAGATAGCGGAAAAGATGTGCGACCGGATAGGCATAATCAACAAGGGGAAGCTAATTTCCGAGGGCACGATGGATGAGCTAAGAAGGAGAGCAGGAGCCGACAACAAAGAGACTCTCGAGAACCTCTTCCTGCAGCTTACTGGCGAGAACGAAGACATCCAGGAAATTGTAGGCGCATTGTGAGGTGTCTATTTGAACGACCTTAAGCTGTTCCTTAAGTACAAGCTCTTCATGTTTCCGGGCAAGAAAGGCACAAGAGGAGGCCTTTCGGGCCAGCTATTCGTCTTTGCAGTATTCACAATCATGATCGGAATGTTTCTCTGGAACGTGTATGGTGCGACTTCTGGAGTAGCCGTTGAAGGCGTCTCCCTTGGCAAGGTCATGGCCGGATTTTTTCTGACAATCTCAGGGCTGTTCTTTCTAATCTCATTTTCGGCCACATCGTCTTATCTCTTCATGAGAAACGATGAGATAGACATGCTTCTCGTTCTTCCGGTAAAGAGAGTGAGTATCATAGTCTATCAGATTATTATCTCGACCCTATATCAGGGGCTCACTCTGTCCGTCTTTCTGGGAATCGCTCTTCCATACCATCTCAGAATCGATCCCAATCCATGGATCGGAATCCCTTCACTTGTTCTCGTGGTAATAAACACCGTACTTCTGGCTTCCATCGTTTCTGTAGCTCTTGGGAAATTCATGTCCAGGGCAGTCGCAAGAAAAGTAATGTTCATCGTTCAAATTGCGGCAGCTTTCATGTTCTTCATAATAGTTCAGTTAGTTCCACGGAGCACGGATAATATACCGCTTTATCTGCAGAAGCTCGCAAGCGCTTGGGAAGTTTTTTCAAACCCTCTGAATATCTTCACCTGGAGTGTTAAGTCTTCGGAAAGCCCTCTGTACCTCCTAGTTGGATTAGCGGCAATTCCTTTGCTGGGATATGTTTTTTTCAGGGTTGCCTCATCTATCAAATTCGAACCGGTATCATATTCCAAGAACAAGCAGAAGACCGTGACCTTCAATGACAGGCGGGGATGGGTTTTGCTCAGAAGAGAACTAAAGATATATAGACGCTATGAACAGCTAATATACTATCTTTTCTATCCCGTTGTCTTTGGACTTGTTTTTGGCCTTATCTCAGAAGAAGTAGTAACATCGATCTTCACTATGGTACTTATTAGTACCATCTTCACCACTATACAATCCGCCTTTTTGATGGGCAGAGAGTATCCCTTTATTGAGACAACAAAGATATTGCCTCTTTCTCTGGGAAGGATGATAGCCATAAAAACCACTCTACCTGTTCTGTTGGGGACAGTTCTCTTTGTGGGCGTTCTAGGCGTAAGCATCTTGATCAAGAGAGGTTCTTTCGGTTATCTTATGGTTGTTCCGGCTGTCTTTGTGCTTTATGTGACATCCTCTCTGCTCGGTATAAGAGGTGTTCTTTCGTCACCTCCCGATCAAATGGATAATCCGAATGCTTTCATGAGAACGAAATTCGTTCTTCTGAATCAGTTGATCTGTATGGGATTGAGTTTTGGGGCAATAATGCCTATCACGTTGATTCTGAAAGGCGCAGTTGACGGCACCGGCACAGCTTGGCTCCTTCTAGTATCACTGACATCGTTGGCAGTAGCGCTTCTTATATCTCTTCTGAGCTACAAAAAAATCTCACAAATAATCAAGAGCATCTAGAAAGACTCTATCTCTATCATTTCCCTAAACTTAATCACCAGTTCGGGGTCAAATTGAGTACCGGAACATCTCTTTATTTCGTCAATTGCTTCCTGTCTGTTCCTGGCTTTGCTGTATGGTCTGTCA
Organism: Mesotoga sp. UBA5847; assembly: GCF_002432735.1. Lineage (NCBI taxonomy): Bacteria > Thermotogati > Thermotogota > Thermotogae > Kosmotogales > Kosmotogaceae > Mesotoga > Mesotoga sp. UBA5847. The sequence goes on from NZ_DJGL01000059.1 coordinate 15,196, forward strand.
TTTGTCATTGCATCAAAGGCATCTACAACAGAGAGAATTCTGCATTCAACGGGGATCTTATCGCCCTTGATACCCAGAGGATAGCCCTCACCATCCCATCTTTCATGATGCCTGAGAATTAGATCTGCGACTGAAGAGAGGTCTGGAGATGACACGGCGATCCTGTATCCCTTTTCTGGGTGAAGTTTCATCACTTTCCATTCATCATCATCCAGTGGGCCTGGTTTGAATAGTATTCTATCTGGAATTCCAACCTTTCCCAGATCGTGAACCTGAGCAAAAAGTGCTAGGTCGCTGAGTTGCCGAGAACTCAGTCCTGCTCTTCTTCCCAGTTCTAAACACATCCTCTGCAGTCTCTTTGCATGACCGCCAGAGATTTGATCCTTTTCGGCCAGAGTAACTAGCAGCGTGTTCACCATCTGGCTTCTGACGCTGGAGCTCCTGTAAAGCTTGTCACGATACATCAGGTCATCTGCATGCCTCAGAGTCTCGACAAGAGATTGTTCCTGTCCCTTACTGGTAGCGATTCCCATGGAAACACTCAGAGGAGGTCCGATGTGATCTCTGTTGAATTTACCGACAATCTCCCTGACTCTCGACGCGATCTTCTCGGTCGTAGCTTCATCCGTTCGTATGAGAATAACTGCAAATTCGTCTCCACCAAACCTTGCAATAATATCAGTCTTTCTGAAACAGGATCTCAGAATCCTCGAAAACTCTAAAAGTATCTGATCTCCTCTTGCATGGCCCATCGTATCGTTAATTAGCTTCAGACCGTCGACATCGGCCGAAACGATTGAAATAGGATAGAATCTCGATCCTTCCAACCTGATGAGTTCTTCCTCGAAATAGAACCTGTTGTACAAATCAGTAAGCCCGTCGTGAAGAGACATGTAATTCATACGCTTTTCGGTCTCGATTCTCACGATCGCTTCGCGGACGTGAGACATAAGAAGTTCAGTCAGTCTTAGCTCCTGTTGGCCAAACTTCGACCTATTCGCGGACATCGCCTGAAAGACTCCAACATCTCCAACCGGAACGCTTAGGCCGGCACGGTAGATGTCGTTTGATTTGAGAGTGCCGGGGAACTCCTGGATATCATCGATTATGTAAGGCTTCTTCTCTCTGAAAGTCTTCCCGACAATTCCAACATCTTTCGGCATTACAATTGGGTCTCGCGGATTTAGGTTGGAAGATGCCTTGATTACTAGATTATCCTCTTCATTGACACAGATGAAGCATATATCAAATTCAAGGATCTCATTAGCTGCTTCAATCACAGAGTCGTATACATCCTGGAAGGTTCCGCATCTTTCCAGATTGAGAGCTGCGTCGTGAAGCCGTTCTATTCTGAACCTATCTCTCTCAAGAATCTCCAGATTTCTCATGCGTTCAGATATATCTCGGGCAAAAGTAAATTCGTATTCGCTTTCATCGTACCTGAAATAATTCCTGTTAATCTCGACGGGAAAGACAGAGCCGTCCTTTCTCACATGATAGGCTTCAAATGTATCCCTTCCTTTTGACTTAAGCCTTTCCCAGCTTACTCTTCTATCCATTGCCTCCATCGATTTATCGAGATCATTTACCTTCAGTCCGGAAATCTCATCCTTTGTGTATCCAAGATTCTTACAGGCCGCGCTGTTTGCATACAGTATCGTGCCGTCAGGAGCAATCCAGAAGGCCTCATCGTTCGCATTATCCAGTCCGAACTGAATAAGCTTAATCTTCCTAAGCGCCCTTCTTTCTTCGGTCACATCGTTTGCAGAGCAGACAACAGACTCTATATTTCCGAATTCGTCGATATCCGGCGTCTTCGTAATCTCCAGGATTCTTAGCTCTCCAATCGAGTTCTCTGAATTCTGCTCAAAAACAACTTTCTCTTTTCGAGCGAAAACTTCCTTGTTGCTTTCAACACATTCTATTGCCTCCTGTTCCGTGAGAATCTCAAAGACATTCTTCCCATCAATTTCCTCCGGGTGCCTGCCAAAAAACTTTGCAAACGACTCATTGACGATTCCGAAAGTCTCCTGATCTCTGAAGTACCAGATCAGTGTCGGAATCTTATCCAGAAGCAGAGACATTTCTCTGTTCCTTCTGACAAGAAACTTCTTGCCAGCCATTCGCTGTATAGTAGCGGTGAAGGCGAATGTCAGAAGAAAGACGAAAGCGATTGCGGCATAGTTAGCCGGTAGCCATCTGCGTTCAAGAGAAACTGAGACTCCTGCTAATAGCAGACTCCCCTTCTCGCTATTCAAGCTGTATCCTTCTGTTGTAAGCAGACTCAGAATTCCCTCGAGATCTAGCTTCAGAATGACATACCCATCCTTTGAGCTCTCTGAACCAGCGTTGTTGGTGAAGGCAGAAATTGCAAAAAGATCCTTGCCCACTGAGAAGATCTCCGAGTAGTCTCCTCCTTCAACAGTAGGCGTGACGGCAATTTCAAACTTCTCACCAGCAGACGCAAAAACCTCATCATTATAAAAAACAGCAACACCTTTGATATGCATATTACTGGCCAGCATCTCCATTAGGTAGTGATTGGTGAAATCGTTGTCATTCTGCATAACAGCTTCATAAAACGAATCCCGATGAAAGTGGCCGATTAATGTGGTCTTTGCAGTGTTTTCCGCGATCATTCTTGCGGAGTTGGCAATTTGACTTTCAACTTCAGAATACCTGACTTCTGTCACCGCAAAACCTATAACGGCCCAGAAAAGCGTTGCTAGAGCAGCCAGAGAGATAGGTTTAAGCCAATTCTTCATAAATACTCCTGTATGAGAAACGACTGGTTTTGTCAAGTCTATCATTTTTGCCGTCACGATACCCAGAAAGCACTACTCAGTGACGTGCTCTTGACTGCCAAAGGATTCTTTAAGATCAGAGTTTTGAAGAGTGATCGTTTGAGCAATGCCAGCTTTTGAAAATCAATTATTTGCCTGAAAATCATAGTGAAGATTGCGGGATTTATAATGTGGAATCTCCATAGTTGTTTCCACAATACTGGTTGTGGTTGCAGTGTGCCAAGAAGGCG
>NZ_DJGL01000062.1:0-5930 GCF_002432735.1 Mesotoga sp. UBA5847
GAGAGGTTATTGAGGAATGGGTGGGAAAAAATCAGCACGCGGTTGACCGTTCTCCGAGTTAGAGCACCAAGATAGTAACTAGTTCCAAAACAGGTTGCTCTGTCCTTAGACCCGCTGATCGCTGAACGCTGGGTAGAGCAAAGATCCGCTGAGAAGACCCGCTGAGCGCTGAACGCTGGGTAGAGCAAGGACCGGCTGGCTTCGCCAGGAAGTGATGCTCGCTGGCGCGAGGAAGTGATGCTGCTTCGCAGGAGGCGACAAAATAGCCAGTCAGGCTACGCCAGGCCAGTCTTTGGTTCGCAAAGGCCAGTCTCGCCTTCGGCGAGTCAAGTTCCGCTTCGTGGTGAAAGAGCCGATGAACGCTGGGAAGACCAAAATCAGGTGGTCGTTGTCGGTTCTCAGACAGGAGAATAGAGAGTAGGTTATTAAGTACGGGTTAAGCACTTCGGGTTTGAAAGAGCGGGTTATGAAGATCGGGTGTATTAAGAGCAAAGACCAGTTCCGCTACGCGGGCCAACATAGACCATAAACTCTATAAGTCTCTTGAAATGTTCTTCTCGGAGGACGGCGGACCGTTGACGGACAACGTTGTTTTGAGCAGCGATCAGCGGGTTCATCGTCTTTAAGCGGATAGCGGCTCTTTCAGAGAACGGCGAACCGCCAACGGACAACGCTCTCTTCTGCTTGCAACTGACAACATGGAACTTGGAACTGATTCTCTCCGGAGAACTGCGAACCGTTCAACGGTCAACCAGGTTCTCTTGCTCTTTCCTACCACGAACCCGCAACCCCCAACCCCGTTCTTATGCTTTCTCTTACAACTCAGAACTTGTAACTTGGAACTGTACTACACACACCCTAACGGCAGGAAGGAGAAGATTTCCTTCCTGCTGTCATTAAGTGCTTAGATGTCTTAATATCAGCTGAAGTTTTTTGTCCTCGACCGCTAGCACGTCAGTTTTCCGACATTGTTTATTTGATCAGATACAAGGTCGTAGATTAAGCCTAATCACTTCTGTATCCATTCGCGAAATCATTAACATTAGCAGCACTGGAATGTTTGAAAATGTGTAAGGCGATTATGAGGAACAAATCAAGACTGTATTTGCTGATTAATCAAGAGATTTTCACTTGTCTAAACATTCTTTACTGTTGTAGACATTCGCAATAATTTGGTTTTAGATGTAAGAATTTATATAATCTTATAGAGGGAGGATTAACTGCTTCTGCAATAGATTCTAATGCAAAGCATTAGTGACAATAAATCAATCGTTCTGAATCTTCTAACTCAGGTCTCACTCTAAATAGATCACAAATTCAAAAAGGGAGGCAAGCAAATGAGAACATCATTTTTGGCATTGACTCTTGCTATGATTCTTGTTTCAGGTGCGACATTTGCAATTACAGTGGATGATTTCCTTCCTCCGGTTCAGGGTGGTTCTACTGAGCTGACTGAAGCAGCTTCATTAACTCGCAGCGCAGACGATGAAGTTATTGCGAATGCTCTGCAGGACGGGTTCAACTATGCTACAAAGCTTATCTGGGAAGAACAACTAGGCGATGGATTCAGAGCGGTGGTCTTCCCGTCAGGAACAGGCTATATTGCCGGAGCGACGTCCAGCTATAGTGTTTACGAAAACATCAACGCCACGCTGATTGCAAAGAGAGCGGCCTATTTGACAGCTTATTACTCGGCTAAGAGTTATCTCGCTCAAGGCCTAAATGGATACTTTACTCGAAAGAAGGAGGCATTAGAGATTTCCCTGGCTTCTCTGGACGATTCAGAGAAGAATGTTGGCGGATTTTACGAGTATCAGTTTGAAAAGATTGAGCAAGTGGTGGAGGCAATGCTAAGAGGATATGTTACATATGAAGTGAGAGATATGGCTGGTGAAACAAGTGGAAAAGTTTACGTGAGCATAGTGATTTCTCCCAAGACTCTTGCAGCTGTCAACCAACTATCAGATGGTGTAGTCTCTTCCGCAGATCTCCAAACTTCACTGCAGTTTATTCTAAATGACATTGAAGCCGGTGTCGTTCCGCCAGTTGGAGGAAAGGTTATTTATGTCCCAGAAGATGGAACGATGGCCGTAGTTGCTTTCGGTTCCGCGATTGCGCGGTACAGCTCAAATGAGGTTCTGGCAAACGAATATAAAAAGGCAGCAATCGAGGTTGCTAGAATGAGGGCATCCCAAACCCTGGTAGATATCCTTAACGGTGACAAGAACATATGGAAGAGCGGATTTCAGGAGAGAACTTTGAGAGCGGAATTTGAGAATATGGATGAAGTAATCGCCAAGGCCGATGAAATGAGAAGTGCAAGATCCACTACAACCGCAGAAACAATGTCAAGCGAGTTCCTCAACTTGTTCAGCAGAGACAAGAATTTTGAATCGGTTTCCTCTGGGTTAGTGCCTCCGGGGACAATGATTAGGGTAGCTATGGAAGAGTCTGTTGAAAGCAACGGTTATGGATGGGTATTTGCGATTGCTGTCTACTATCCTGAACTTGAGTTGCCGATGCAGCAGATTGTGAACGCCCTTGAGGGAAAAACGGTAGCAGTAGAACAACCGGTTCAAGATGAAAGCACGGATGAGAATGGTGGACCAAGTGAGAACCCTCAGGGACCAAGCGGTCCGGTGAGCAGTGATGACAAGTATTAAGATGCTTTGCGTTGCCTTGATAGTACTGCTGGCCGGCGCGGGGCTATCGGTTTCGATTTCAGAAGCATTGCTTGAGTTAACTGAGATTGCGGACCTCGAAGATGAAGTGGCCGATGATCTTGAAAAGAGCCTGACCACTATAAACCGCTTCTTTTGCGGTGGCGTATCGTTTGGAGACTCCCTTGTGGGAGTCTCTTTCACATTTCTTACAGGTGATGAGAAACCTTTGACTAGAGACGGGTTGAAAGATACATCGCGGGACCTTGCTTCCAGATCAGTCGCCATTCCATTCTTGAGAGGCCTTTCCAAAGCTTATAGTTTCAACATGATAATTGATTTGTTTTTCCTGCCATATTCGTTGCAAAACGTGCTGATTTCGGCATCCAACACTGAGCTTATTCGTTTGTTTGCCAACGAAGAATGGGTAGGGGCGATAGTAGTTGTCAAGAAAGCCAATCTTACAGTTTCTGATGACAAGATTGTGCAAAGGTTCATCGACTATTACATTGATAGGCTAGATATAGTTGTTGACAAAGAGCCTCTTCAACATTCAGCCAATATCATTGAGTATATTGATTCAAATCACTCTAGTCTGGAAATCGATCACAAGAAGATGTGGAGAGTTTGGCTTTACGGTTCAGCTGTAAATCTAAATCTCAAAGAAAACGTGGTGGCATCTGAGATGATTCACAAACTCCCAGAGAATGCTGGCGATGTTTTCTCGGCGAAAGCTTTTGATGATAATGAATTTCTCCTGGCGGGGGACATCTTCTTGATCTTCGGTGAAGAAGAAAAGGCATTCAATTATTGGGCTTATGGAATGCAGGTTAATCCACTTAACAAGACTCTTGAAGAAAGGTTTGAGAAATATGACAATAAGGATTAGCTACAAATTAATCATATTTATAATTGCTACATTGGTCTCCTTTACTGCATTAGCAAGAGTAGAGGATACCGTTGAAATAGAAGCTACTGGATACGGAACCACTCTTGAAGAATCAACTGACAATGCAATAAAACATGCTCTGGAATTGGCGACTGGAATTCTGGTTAGATCCTATTCAAGTTTAGATTCACGTCTTACTATAGACGCTTCAAGCGTTGTTCAAACCGAAGAGTTCAAAGAGAGCATTCTTACCTTCAGCAGAGCGTACATAAAGGACTATGAAATCACTTCTGTTTCTGAATTGTCTGGAATGTTTGAAGTTGCAATAGTAGCCACTATTAGGCTCAAAGCCCTTGAAGAAACAATGCTTAGAAACAGAATAGGAGTTAAGAGCTTCGAAGGCGACAAATTACTTGCGCTGTTTGAAGCAAATACAAAGACTGTGGAGAATGCTGCCAAGCTAACCGAGGCAATCCTAAATGATTTCGATGCACCCAGAGGGTACTGGAGAATTGGAGAAATTTCCACGCAGATTATCGGTACTGAAGGCGAGAATGTAACTCTTGAAATAATCGTCGAGCTTGTTCCCGATATTGAAAGTTACATGGGTCTTGTTCGGGAACTTTCAGAGGTTCTTGACATGGTGGCCTCCAAAGCGATTACCCAGATAATGAAGGCTGAAGAAAGTGGAGACTGGTTGAGAGTACAGTTGTCGGATCTTATAAATGATCAGGATTGTCGTTATGTAGTCAGGATAATCGAAGACATAAGTAATTCTAAGATCTCATTGAAAACTTACTTTTTTTCATCAAGAGACTCAATTGAGTATTCGCTCTGGGATCAGTTGAAGAAACATGTTGATTCTCTTGACAGCTACAACTTTGTAATCACTTTGACAGACGAAATGCGGAACCTGTTGTTTTACAGCGAGCTGAAAAACCTTGCCCAGGGCGGACTTCTTCTAAATGGTGCCGGTCTTGGACTGATCTACACCGGTCAGAAAAGCAACCAGATAATTTTCGCGCCGGCCCCCCTATACATAGAGCCCGGAATACTCAAAGTTAACGTTCAGTCTCAGAAACTAGTCTGGAGACTGATTGTAAAAAAGGAAGTTCTTGAGAAAGCAAAGAAAATATCTGTCGACTTTTGAAAGGTGCGTGATTTCTGTGAAAAAATGGGTTTTAGTTCTAACCCTTCTTGTTTCTGTATCTCTTCTCTTGGGTGGCCCGATTCCTGCACGGCTCAGTATGAGAAACGGAGACATAATTGAATGTGCCGTCACGATGGATCGAATTTCTTTTATAAGCGATTACGGCGAGTTCCAGATGCCTATGGAGTTTGTTAAGGCAATAGTTTTTCCCACGTCCGGGACTATCATCACATCTCTGAAGACCATACACAAAAACGAGATCTTCAGGGGCTTTCTTCTTGAAGAATACATTTTGGCCGACTTTGAAGGTATCCCCATGAAGTTCCATAAGGACACTATTAGCTGGGTACAGCTCCTTGTTGAAGATAAGGACATTGAGGGAGGAGTAGTTCAGGTAATGTTGAAAACGGGAGAGCAGTTCTATGCCGAGATGCTTTCTGATGGGTTGAACATACAGACATCGTACGGCATCTTCTCTCTTTCCATGGATAATGTTGACCTAATGGAATTCGAAGGAGAGGGTAACGTTCTCACAAAGACGACTCTCCTGAGCGGCTCTGAGATGCGCGGTATTGTTCGGGATGATTTTATTGTCGTAAGACTTCTGTCTGGCGCAGAACTTAGTATCGCTCCCGGAAAGATAAAGACCATTGATTTCTTCACGATGGAGCTTGCCGAAGCTCCGGAAATCAAGGAGATTCCGGACTTTCTTCCCGGAGAAGAAGAAACTCTGGAGATCCCTGAGAATATGGTGCTGGTCGAGAAAGGAACTTTCTACATGGGGGATTTGTGGGAAAGCAGTAACAAAAACGAAAAACCTACCTTTGAAGTTACATTTGATTATGACTACTTTATTGGGAAATATGAAGTTACTTTTGAAGCATATGACGAGTTCTTTTTTCATGGAGGAAGACAGAAACCAGGCGACGGCGGTTGGGGAAGAGGAAGGCGACCAGTAATAAACGTGAGCTGGTGGGATGCCATAGCCTACTGCAACTGGCTGAGTAAGGAAGAAGGTCTGCCTGTTGCGTATGACGATAAAGGTAACTTCCTGGACAAAGACGGTAGTATTACCACAGATCCTTCGAAGGTAATTGGATACCGGCTTCCGACTGAAGCAGAATGGGAATATGCGGCAAGAGGTGGAAACAAGAGTAAAGGGTACAAGTATTCAGGAAGCGATAACGTCGGTGACGTCGCCTGGTACAATTCGAACTCGGGAAGCAAGACT
>NZ_DJGL01000088.1:0-10522 GCF_002432735.1 Mesotoga sp. UBA5847
TCTCAATTGTTCTGCCATTGTCCGAATCCTGAATAATAATACACTCTCTAACGGGCTCTGCGACTACTATAGTGGCCTCGAATGTTCTTTCTGGAGGTAGATCCTCCCAGGAACTCCCGTAGTCAAAGCGAACAGACGCCGTACCGTAGTTCATTCCTTCAAAATAGTATACTTGCTCGATTACTTTCGCTGCATACAATGGATTTTCAGATACCCTGGTTTCGCTTTCTTCCGGCTGTCTAAGGATTCCGGGATTTGTTGATGCTATTCGCCATTTCAGGTCAGAATCAACTGGTGATTCTAGTACGACCTCGATCGGTTCGTTCAGTCCAACAATGAAGGTTTTTCCAGAATCCGGAGTTGTAATGGTTAGGGGCTCAACAGAATACTCTTCAACATCTAGCGACATTGAACAAGTTCTCATTGGAGTCTCGTCCCAAATGGAGCCGAATGAAAACGTGATTCGGGTTGATCCGGACCCAACCACTCTGAAGCTAAACACATCGTAGCCGTTGCCTTGTTCTATTGGTTCTTCGTAGAAGGGATCTGAAATGAGCCTCACTATGTCTTCATCGAAGCTACTAATCTTCCACGAATAGCCAGCTCCAGGACTTGAAGGAAGCATGACTGTAAAATCCTCACTTATGTGCATGTTCACGTTTCTCTCCAGGTCTTCCTGACCGAATACTCTGTCTCCAGGATTTCCTTGAAGAATCTCACGGCTTGTTTTCGGGAGTATTCCTATGCTCGAGTTCTCTTCAACCCGTTTGAAGAAGCCGTCGACGATCAACTCAAAAGCAGCCTTTTCTTCAATCATTGGAAAGTGACCGCTGTTCATGAATGTCACAAATTCGCTGTTCGGAGCTCCAGACTGGTAGGCTGAGGTATGCGCGATCCCCGGAAAGCTCTTGATCCCAACGCAGACCAAAATAGGCACTCGAAGGTCGGGTAAACCTGAAGACAAGTCCAGTCCACGAAGTCTGCCTTCAATCGAGGCTGGATCCTCACCCCAGAAGAGGCTGTAGGTCGCCCTGTTAATCAGATCGTCCGTAATACCTTTGGCTCTGTCTTCAGTAGAAATACCGCCAAGCAAAAAGTTGTATTTGTCGAACCCATTCGTTGGCTCCGTTTCTCTTAGTTCGGATATTGCCAGATCAATCGCGGGATAGTTAAGTCTTGGATTGACCACTACAAGACTGAGGAGTCCGGGAGGATTTGTCAGAGCTAACCCTACGGCTACTGCACTTCCAAAGCCATGACCAACTAAATGGAAAGAGTTTAGGTCTAGGGAGTATATTAGTGCGGCTAGTTCAGATATATAGTACTGGAAGTCGATGTCTATAGAGGACGAATTCTCCGATTTCCCGCTTCCAAGGTGATCGTACCTTAGGATTCTTCTTTCCTGGAAGATACCTGTCATGTAAGAGCTGTCAAGACCGGGCCCATCACTTATTACTACTACTAGTTCCCCTTCGGTCCCCTCTATCTCGTAATAAATAAGGTTCCCATTGAAGACTATCTGTCCAGAAAACGATGAACAGACTGCTGACAGAACCAATAGAAAGACTGCAAGAATACTTCGCAAATCATTCACACTCCAGAAGATACACTAAGAGTCTTAACTCAACTATTATCCTATCGATTCGTGTCCAGTTCAAGTTGAACGCGAAAACCGAAAAGTCAAAACGCTAGTACGAATCCTCAGTCAGAGTTACGAAAAGGAATCTCTAGTGCATATGAAGCCAAACACACATCGGTGAATTTCCTCTGTTATTCCACGCATAATAGGGAATAAGAGAGAATTTTACATTTTCGCTCTTGCTTTTCACAGAACCGAGCGAGTTGTAAAGCTTCTTGTCCCAGTTGTTAATATCATAAGCGATTCCCTTTCCACTTAATGTGACTGGATTTCCCGTGAGCGTATCGTTTCGTGAGAGTTCTAAGTTTTTTCTCGAAGGGATAGACAACGTACGCACATCAAAAGAAGGATTGTCTACGCCTTCAGCACAGTAAACCAGCGGGCCGATTTGGACAGCAACTTTATCGGTATTCTCTCTTAGAAGTGGATTAGAGGTCATCAACCTGATTCTCATCGGAAATGTGAGCGAAATCTCTGTCTTGCCCTTCCAGTTGCCTTCAAGTCTCACAAAACCTCTTTCAGGTCTTATTTTCTGTTTCACGCCGTCTACTTGAAGATCAAACTCCCCTTCGGTCCATTCAGGAATTCTTAGGAGAATCGAGATGTCTGTATCTAGATCGGTGGAGATAATAAGATCGATTTCTTCGGAATGAGGATAGGCTGTCTTCTGGATGATCGCCACCTCACCGTCCCTAAAGGGAATTGCAGACTTGCTCTCCTCGTAGAAATTGACTCTTATTTCGTTCAAAGTAGTACCGTAAATGTAGCCCCCGAAGGATGTGAGCAATCTTGCGATATTGGGGGGGCAACACGCGCATTCAAACCATTCCTCTCGGCTGTGCTTTCCGGCATCCTCCAGAGGATTCACGTAGAAATATCGTTTACCGTCGAGAGAGATTCCAGAAAGGACACCGTTGTAGAAAGTCCGCTCCATTACATCGAGATACTTTGCGTCGCCGGAAATCATATACATACGCCAATTCCAGAATACATTTCCAATTGCGGCACACGTTTCCGCGTATGCTCTTCTGCTTGGCAGTTCGTACGCCTCGCCAAACGATTCTCCTTCATATCTTGAGCCAACTCCGCCCGTGATATATATCTTTCGCGCGATCAGATCGACCCAGAGTCTTTCGAGAACTGCGAGGAGCGTTTCATCGCCTGTCTCTAGAAATACGTCGGCCGCTCCAGCGAGTAAGTAAAGCATTCTGACTGCGTGTCCAGTAAGTTCTTTGAGATCTCTAAAGGGAGCATGGTCAATATGATACTCGTCACCACCTACATAGCCCTTTCCGCGATTATCTATGAGTCTTTCCACGAACTCCAGATAAGCACGGTCGGCGGTTTCGCGATGAAGCTCAACCAATGCCATTTCTAGATTGGGATGCCCGGTAGTAACTTCACTGTCGTCGTCATGAAAAGTCTCCAGAATTTCGTCGGCCACTCGCTTGCCGATTACGAAAAGCTTCTCATCACCTGAAGCTCTCTTATATGCTATCCCTGCTTGAATAAGATGACCCGCGCAGTAGAGTTCATGCATGTTCTTAAGGTCTTTCCAGCGTTCCGAAGTCCGATCACCTATGAAGTAAGTGTCTATGTATCCGTTGCCGTTCTGAGCCTGAGCTTCCTCAATAAGTGATATCAGTGACTCGATTCTCTCCCTGATTTCGGGATCTTCATTATACGGTAGCGAATAAGAAGCCGCCTCTATCCATTTGTATACATCGGAATCGTTGAAAAACCACCCGGTAAAGACTCCTTCCGATTTCCGTCCAGCCTTTCTGAAGTTTTCTATTCTTCCCGTCGATTCCAGATACTCATATTGAAGAGAGAGACTCGTCGACTTCATAAGTTCCTGATATCTGCTTACGAATCCCTCAAGTTTGACTCTTTCAAGCGCTATAGGTCTAACTTGCGCTCTTGGTGACCGCGAAGTGTCGTTGACAAAAGTCACGCTTTTCACCTCCAAAGAAGATGCTCTCTCCTCAAGAGTAGCAGAAAAGGTGAGAACTTTTGTATCCTGAGATAAGGAGGGGAAGACCATGTTTGAGAAGATAGATTATTGGGTTTCGGCAGCTAGTTACTCTGACAGAAATGGGACCTGGCTAATTGAGGCGGCACTTATCCATCCAAATGTGGGGGAGACCCACGAATATGGTGAGGAGTGGACACGCGAAGAGATCATTGATAAGTGCGACGTATTCGTGTTTTGTCTGATTTGTAAAGATGAAAAAGGGAATTGGAAGATGGGTTCTCAGTTGAGAAAAGTTGAGACCGAAAAAGGAGTATTCATCAGGACTGATGAGATGAAGAAGACAGGGGATTATCTTGGAGATATCCCGTTCTATGACAGTCTCAAGTAGTTGCAAGACTCGAAGTAAATGTTGGTTTAAGTTTAATCAAAGCCCACTTGGCTTTTCGCCCAAAGAAGAAACCGAGACTTCGGGAGCTGGAATTTGTTTGTTGGAAGCCATAATGCATCATAATTAAATCTACTCAAGAGAGAGCTTCTTTTAAGGACTGTCGCTGTGATATTATTAAAATTACTATCAGTTCAAATGAACTAGAATTCTTTGTATTATTTTGCGGATAAAAAATGGTTTGGGGGTTTCAGATGAGAGCTAAGATTCTCTTAACGCTTACCATTATACTTATATTTTCCCTAGCAACTGCCTTTGGAGTTGGTTTTATCAAATACCTGGTCAGGCCAGGCGATCGCCTCTTCAATATAATCAGGGATTATAACCTGAGAATAAGCACTGTCCTCGATTTGAACTGCATTAGCGATCCCCGTCAGCTGGAACCGGGTGAGTTCATTTACCTTCCTACTGGAGATGGCTTCTTCTATGAGGTTCAGTACGGTGATTCCATCGATTACATTGCTCGGCTGTTTTTTGCGCTTGCAGAGCATATAATGGTCGCAAACAATCTTAGCTGCAATTCCTATATATATCCCGGCCAAAGTCTGTTCATTCCGCTTGATTCGATAAACGTGTGCGGCAATGCAAATCCCGGTACACAGTTCACCTGGCCGGTCTATGGGAAGATTTCTTCGGAGTTCGGCTGGCGCAAAGATCCATTCACCGGCGCCTCAACCTTTCATTCCGGTATGGACATAGCAGTCCAGAAGGACGCTCCCGTCTTTGCTGCGAAGGATGGAACGGTTATAGAAGCCCAGGAAAACGGAGGATACGGACTAAATATAATAATCCAACACTATGACGGCACCAAGACAAGGTATGCTCATCTTAACAGAATAAGCGTCTATGTAGGGCAGAGAGTTCTCAGGGGGGAGCTAATCGGCAGAGTTGGAGAGACAGGACGAGCAACCGGGCCTCATCTCCACTTTGAGATCGTAGACTCTAACGATCAGTGTAGAGATCCAAGAAGCTATCTAACAGGAGCGAATTACATGTATGTGAGAAGAGAAATCGAAACTCTTGGTATCGGAGGTAGGTAAAATCCCTAGTACAATATTTGTTGAATCTGACTCATTTGATCCCTGGCTGAACCTCGCAGTCGAAGAGTATCTTCTATATTCATTTGCCAAAGAAAACATCGTTCTTTACCTATGGCAAAACGAGAACACGGTAGTGATTGGTCGAAACCAGAACGCTTGGCAGGAATGCAGGCTGGACAACCTTCACAGAGATGGAGGTAAGTTAGCAAGAAGACTATCCGGAGGCGGTGCGGTTTTTCATGATCTTGGAAACCTCAACTTTACCTTCCTCTTGCCAAAAAGAGAGTACGATCTTCACAGGCAACTATCGGTAATTGTGGACGGGGTAAAATCGGTAGGTATAGATGCTCATTTCAGTGGTCGAAATGACATTCTCGCGGAGGGAAGGAAGTTCTCTGGAAATGCTTTCTACCATGGACAGTATGCCTCTTATCACCATGGAACTATCCTCGTTGATGTAGATACGAGAAGACTTTCTGAATATCTGAATGTCTCCAGAGCAAAGATAGAATCGAAGGGAGTTAAGTCTGTCGTTTCTAGAGTAGTGAATCTAAGAGAGCTGAAACCTGATCTTACCATAGAAAGAATGAAAGAGGCAATGTATATGGGGTTCGCTGAAGAATACGGCAGAATATACGAAGTCTTGGATTTTGACGAACTAAGGAAGTCACCAGATGTGAAGTCGCTTTACGGAAAGTATTCTTCTAAGGAATGGCTATTGGGAAAGAGTCCGGAATTCAATTTCAAAATTGGCAATAGGTTTTCCTGGGGAGGTATCGAGCTGCTTTTTACATCGAAGAAGGGAATTATATCCGACGTGATAGTTTATTCAGACTCGATGGATGTGGATTTCATTGAACAACTGAAACGAGAGCTAATCAGAGTTGAGTTTTCCAGAGTTGCCATAGTGAAAGCGATTGAAATGCTTCCAGACTGTTCAGAAAGAAACGATATCATTGCGTGGCTTCAGACAACCGATCTGAACTAGTTCATCTTCAGCAGTTGCACTCGCTTTGTGTAATCCCTGAAGTTTAACGGTGAAATGCCGAAGGGCGATAATCTTCTTGGAAGCAACACGAAATGATCTATAAAACCTTTGGTCAAATGAGACCTTCTTCAGGAGACCAACTCTTATCTTCAGACGGCAACCGCACCTTGTGTCTTTCCTAAATGACTGTTACCATCACATTACAGAGATTATCTTTGATTTGTCAAATCGAAAAGATACATCTGTGTAAGCAGCGAAAAGATGTTCTATAATGTTAATGAGCAGCCAGATTTCTTGCTTGCTATTCTATGTGTTTGCTGCAGAATATAATTTTATGTTTTCCAATAGATATGAGATAATTTCAGGATTACAGGAGGTTTAGGATGGCACGAGTAATGAAAACCATGGACGGTAATACCGCTGCCGCCCATGTTGCTTATGCTTTTACGGAAGTTGCGGCTATTTACCCCATTACGCCTTCGTCATCTATGGCGGAGCTTGCAGATGCTTGGGCAGCAAATGGAATGAAGAATATCTTTGGGCAGCCGGTTGACGTTATAGAAATGCAGTCTGAAGCCGGAGCGGCCGGTGCGGTTCACGGTTCGCTTGTTGCTGGAGCTCTGACGACTACTTTTACGGCGTCACAGGGATTGTTGCTAATGGTCCCGAACATGTATAAGATTGCCGGAGAACTCTTGCCCGGTGTATTCCACGTCAGTGCTAGAGCAGTTGCCGGTCACGCGCTTTCGATTTTCGGTGATCATTCTGATGTAATGGCTACGAGACAGACAGGATTTGCTTTGCTGGCTTCAGGAAGTGTTCAGGAAGTCATGGACATTGGCTCTGTGGCACATCTTTCTGCAATCAAGTCGAGAGTTCCTTTCCTTCATTTCTTTGATGGGTTTAGAACTTCGAGCGAAGTTCAGAAGATTGAGGTTATGGATTATGAGGACCTTAAGGGACTTCTCGATTATGGAGCGCTAAAGGAGTTCAAAGACAGGGCTCTAAATCCAGATCACCCCAAGACGATGGGAACGGCCCAGAATCCCGATATCTACTTCCAGGCGAAGGAATCATCAAATAGATTCTATGACGCTGTTCCTGATATTGTGGCCGATTACATGGAAGAGATTTCGAAGATCACAGGCAGAGATTACAAGCCTTTTGTCTACTATGGTGACCCCAATGCAGAAAACGTTATTATCGCTATGGGTTCTGTCACCGATACGATAGAGGAGACCATTGATTACCTGATGAAGAAGGGTGAAAAGGTAGGAGTCATCAAGGTTCATCTCTACAGACCCTTCTCCGCGAAACACTTCTATGATGTTTTCCCGGAATCAGTCAAGAGAATAGCCGTTCTCGACAGAACGAAAGAGCCGGGTTCTCTTGGAGAGCCATTATATGAAGATGTGAAGACTCTCTTCTGTGGTGAAAAGGGCGCTCCCGAGGTTTATGGGGGAAGATACGGACTCGGTTCCAAGGACACAACCCCTTCTCAGATAAAGGCAGTTTACGACAATCTGAAGCTCTCGACACCGAAAAACCACTTCACGATAGGTATCGTAGACGATGTTACCAACACTTCTCTGGAGATCAAAGAGAGAATAAATACCGCTCCGGATAGCACTATTCGCTGCAAATTCTGGGGTTTGGGTTCCGATGGGACTGTCGGAGCTAACAAAGATGCAATAAAGATAATCGGCGATCATACCGATATGTATGCTCAGGGTTACTTTGCATACGATTCAAAGAAGTCTGGAGGCGTTACGATATCGCATCTCAGATTCGGCAAGAAGCCAATCAAGTCAACCTACCTTATTGATGAGGCAGATTATGTTGCTTGCCACAAACAGTCCTATGTGTATCAATATGAATTGCTTGAGGGACTCAAAAAGGGCGGCATTTTCGTTCTTAACACTAGCTGGGATTTCGAGGAGCTTGACAAGCATCTTCCTGCCGGTATGAAGAAATACCTTGCCGAAAACGAGATCAAATTCTACACCATCGATGCCACTAAGATTGCAATGGAGATTGGACTTGGCACGAGGATAAATACGATAATGCAGTCGGCATTCTTTAAACTGGCAAATGTCGTACCTATAGAAGACGCAGTTAAGTATCTAAAGGACGCGATCGTGAAGTCTTACGGCACGAAAGGTGAGAAGGTAGTACAGATGAACTACAAGGCGGTCGATAGCGGAATAGACGCCTTGAATAAGATAGATGTTCCAGATTCCTGGAAGAGTGCGAAAGAAGAAGTTAAAGAAGAAGAATCTGGAAGACCTGAGTTCGTGAGAAACATCGCAGATGTCATGAACAGGCAACAGGGAGACAAATTGCCCGTATCTGCCTTTGTTGGTAGAGAAAACGGAGAGTTCCCAAATGGGACGTCCGCATATGAGAAGCGAGGCATTGCGGTCATGATTCCGGAATGGCAGATCGACAACTGTATTCAGTGTAATCAATGCTCCTATGTCTGCCCACATGCAGCGATCAGGCCGTTCTTGATAAACGAAGAAGAGGAAAATAGGGCTCCTGCAACCTTCGAAGCTAAGAAAGCAATGGGTGGAAAGACTTTCGAGGGGCTGAAGTACAGGATTCAAGTTTCGCCGCTAGACTGCACGGGTTGCGGTAACTGTGCAGATATCTGTCCGTCTCCAAATAAGGCTCTAGTCATGAAACCTCTTGATACGCAGACAGAGAAAGAAGTACCAAACTGGGAATTTGCTACAGCAGTTTCTGAGAAGAAGGATGTCATGAATGTTGAGACACTCAAAGGGAGCCAGTTCTCCAAGCCTCTCCTCGAGTTCTCAGGGGCTTGTGCAGGCTGTGGTGAAACACCTTATGCCAAGCTTGTTACACAGCTATTTGGAGATAGAATGCTTATAGCCAACGCGACCGGTTGTTCCTCAATCTGGGGAGCCTCGGCTCCTGCAACTCCTTACTGCAAGAATAGCGACGGCAAAGGGCCGGCGTGGGCGAATTCTCTGTTCGAAGACAATGCCGAATATGGATTTGGGATGGCGATGGCGGTCAAGCACGGCAGAAGTAAGCTTGCCGGTATAATGGAAGAGCTTCTGAAGCAGGATATTCCCGAGGACATGAAGACGCCTTTCAAGGCTTGGCTTGAAGGAATGGACGATGCAAAAGCCTCAAAGGCAGCTACTCTTGGCATTCTCAATGTGATATCAAAGGGATCAAGAAACGAGAGAGTCAACGCTCTTTTGAAGCAAATTGAGGAAAGAAAGGATCTATTAATTAAGAAATCCGTGTGGGTATTCGGTGGAGACGGCTGGGGCTACGATATCGGTTACGGCGGTCTTGATCATGTACTTGCTTCAGGGGAAGATGTCAATGTTCTTCTATTTGATACCGAAGTATACTCAAACACCGGTGGTCAATCTTCCAAGTCTACGCCTAGAGCTGCTGTAGCGAAGTTTGCAGCTTCTGGAAAGAGAACGAAGAAGAAGGATCTAGGCAGGATGGCAATGACGTATGGATATGTTTATGTGGCCCAGGTCGCAATGGGAGCAGACAAGAATCAGGTGATCAAAGCGATCACTGAGGCTGAGAAATATCCTGGACCGTCTCTAATCATTGCATATTCACCATGTATAAACCACGGAATAAAGATCGGAATGGGAAAAACTCAAGAGCAGGAAAAGAGAGCTGTTGCTTCAGGCTACTGGCATCTTTACAGATACAATCCTCTTCTGAAGGAACAGGGTAAGAATCCCTTCATTCTTGACTCGAAGGAACCAAAAGAGTCGTTTGTCGACTTCTTGATGGGTGAAGTGAGATACAGCGCTCTTAAATCAACGTTCCCCGATATTGCCGATGAATTGTTCGAGAAGGCTGAGAAAGACGCTAAAGAAAGGTATGAAACATACAGGAGACTTGCCTCTGATTGATTCAATGTGAATTCTGCGGGTGGTTCACCGCCGCCCGCTTTTTGTCAGAATCGGATGGTTTTCTGTTTTTGCGATTCTCCAAAGGAGGTTTTAGATGAACGCTATCGATTATGCCCTTAAGTTGGAAAAGGACGGCAAGGCTTATTACGCAAAACAGGCAGAATGCGCTAAAGACGAGCAGTTGAAGAAGCTATTCGAGATGCTTGCGGAAGATGAGCAGAGGCACTATGAGATAATAAGGGGTTTTGAGGACAGAAACTACAGGTATAAGGGAACATACACTTTCAAGACTACCAGGAATATGTTCTCGGAGATGCTTAAGGATGAGAAGTGTTTCGAAATCGATGCAACGAATCTTGATGCATACGAGCATGCGGTAGAGATGGAAAAGGAAAGCATCAAACTTTATCTTGATCAGGCAAGACTAACAAACGAGTTATCTGAGAAGGAGATACTTCTTAAACTGGCAGCCGAGGAAAACAAACATCAGATAATTCTTGAGAATCTAATGGACTTTATCA
>NZ_DJGL01000089.1:0-9487 GCF_002432735.1 Mesotoga sp. UBA5847
TGACTGAGGACCGCTATTCCAGGGTACAGCGGAACTTCTGGCGTACAGCGATTCTTCGAGCGACCAGCGGGTTCCCTGCTTTTAAGCGTCCAGCGGTCTTTCCAGCGATCAGCGGGTTCATCGCCCTTAACCGGATAGCGGCTCTTACTCTTGCAACTGACAACATGGAACTTGGAACTGATTCTTTTCGGAGAACGGTGAACCGACAACGGACAACTATTTCTTCTGCAACTCACAACTTGGAACTTGCAACTGGTTTTCCCTTGCAACTCAGAACTTGTAACTTGGAACTGTACTACACACACACCCTAACGGCAGGAAGGAGATAATACCTTCCTGTCTTTGCTCTTCTGGCTATGGAATAGATTCAAATATCCATGGCTATCATTTGGTTTTTCAGGTCTTTCCTATAGCAATGGAAGAAGCCTAACAAGTAAATAGAATTACTTTGTTGAATTAACAATTCAGAAGGCCTCTAGTAGTATTATTGGATGTATAACATTGTAATCTGTTTCTTGATTGCGAAATCGTTCGGTTAACTTTGTGCATTGTATATGAACTTGCGTTCTAGACATTTCGATACATTACATCTACTTGGATCACAGACTGATTGTTAAACATTCAAGCGTGTGAGTTGGGCATGTTCAAGACTAAGTTCTTTCTATGAGGTGCTAAATGCAAGAATATTCGCTGACCAAGAAAAACGCCGAGAATCCCGAAGAGGGAACTCTTGTTTTTTTCGAAGCTAACAAGGATATTTCTTTCTCCTTCAAGCGTGTTTATTATACCTATGGCGTGAAAGAAGGAATCATTCGTGGGCATCATGCGCATAAGGCCTTGGAACAGCTCCTGATTTGTGTTTACGGAGCCATAGAGATTATGTGCGATGATGGCAAAAAGAAAGAATACACAGTCTTGGATGATCCTGCTAAAGGACTGTATGTTGGCAGAGGGATATGGCGTACTATGAAATGGCTCAAGGATGATAGTGTTTTGCTTGTTCTTGCTTGCGAATACTACGATGAGTCTGACTATATTCGTGATTACGATGAGTTTATCAGGCTTGTGAAGGAGGGTTACTGGAAGAGATGAAAGTGCCTTTCAATGTTCTTAGACCTCAGTATCTAATGTTCAAAGAAGAGTACGACAGAGCTGCTCTTGAAGCTCTCGATTCCGGCTGGTACGTGCTCGGAGAGAAAGTGAGTCAATTCGAGAAAGAGTTTGCCGATTACGTTGGTGCCAGGCATTGTGTTGGTCTAAACTCGGGTTTAGATGCGCTCATTCTCGCTTTCAGAGCACTTGAAATTGGTAAAGGTGATGAGGTTATAGTTCCTGCCAATACTTATATCGCTTCGGTTCTCGGGGTAACTGAGAATGGAGCAAGGCCTATCTTTGTCGAACCGGACGAGTTCTACAACATCGACCCGGCAAGGATAGAAGAGGTAGTAACAGAAAGAACAAAGGCGATTCTTCCAGTACATCTCTACGGCCAGCCCGCAAGAATGGAAGAGATAATGGCGATCGCAAAGAAATATAATCTCTTTGTCGTTGAAGACTGTGCCCAGGCCCATGGAGCGACAATCAATGGAAAGAATATCGGGACTTTCGGCGATATCAACTGCTTCAGTTTCTTTCCGACCAAGAACCTCGGGGCTTTTGGAGACGCCGGGGCGATCGTAACCGACAGCGAAGAACTGGCAGAGAGGGTTCGCCTTCTAAGAAACTACGGGAGTGTCAAGAAATACTATCACGAGATCGAAGGCGTGAATTCGAGACTTGACGAGTTCCAGGCAGCGTTATTGAGCGTTAAGCTTACGCATATGGCCGAGCTCGAAGACGATAGAAGAAGAGTAGCCGAGAAGTATCTCGAAGAGATCACCAATCCACTTTTGAAACTGCCGAAGATCAAAGAGGGCTTCAAGCACGTGTGGCATCTCTTTGTTGTAAAGTGCAATCGGAGGGATGAACTGCAGGAGTTTCTATCCGACAACGGAATAGGGACCCAGATACATTATCCCGTTCCTCCTCATCTTTCGGGAGCTTATAGACGTTTCGGATACAAGAAGGGAGACTTCCCGATAACCGAGAACTACGCAAACACGATTCTCAGTCTGCCCTTATATAATGGCATGACAAATGAAGAAGCCGATTATGTGATCCAGGAGATAAATGAATTCAAAGGGGTGAGTGTATGAGGGGCGTTATACTCGCTGGAGGTAAGGGAACAAGGCTTTATCCTTTGACTAAGTCTTTGAACAAGCATCTGCTACCTGTAGGTACGGAGCCTATGATCTATAATCCTATCCACAATATGCAGGCTAGCGGAATCAAAGATGTTCTTATAGTCACTAGCACAGAGCACATGGGAGACATGGTGAATCTTCTTGGGAGTGGCTCAGATTTCGGACTGAGATTTGCGTACAAGGTCCAAGATGAGGCCAACGGCATTGCAGACGCGTTACGGCTTGCAAGGGAGTTCGCTGGAGACGAGAAGATTCTCGTCGTACTCGGAGACAATGTGTTTGAGAAGCCGGTGAACTACTTTGTCAGGAATTATGAGAACAAGCAAAACGGTAAAGGGGCTAGAGTGTTGCTTGTCAAAGTTTCGGACCCTCAGAGGTTCGGTGTCGCGGCTCTCGACGAGCAAAAGGTGGTAGAGATCCAGGAGAAACCTGAGAACCCGAAGAGCGATTATGCCGTTGTCGGCGCTTATATTTATGACAAGAGAGTCTTCGATGTAATAGACCATATAAAGCCATCCGCGAGGGGCGAGTATGAAATAACCAGTGTAAACAACAGGTATATCGAGCTGGGAGAACTCGAGTACGACTTCGTTCAGGGAAGATGGATGGACACAGGCACTTTCGAATCTTATTATGTGGCCAATAAGATCATGTACGAACACTACTTCAAGAAGATGGGAATAGAGAAACCGGAATGAGTCGAGCAAGGCTGTTTGTAGAAAACTTTCTCGTCTATGGTATGACCGGGATTATAGGCAAAGCTATTCCCGTTGTGATGGTTCCGATAATCACAAGGCTCATACCGGACACTTCGATCTACGGTGTATCTGATCTTCTACATGTTCTGGTATCTTTTGGCTCTGCATTTGCAGTGCTTGGAATGTACGACGCTATGTTCAGAATGTTCTTCGATGACGATACTCAAGAGCATAAGCTCAAAGTCTGCTCAAGCGCCCTCTCAGTTGTGGCTTTAAGCTCGACAATTACTGGAGCGATTGTAATACTTTTCAGCAAGAGCCTATCACGCCTGCTTTTCACGACAGATGTGTATCAGATATGGGTAATGCTCATGGGAGTTCAGATCGCTCTAGGTGCTCTGGATAGTATAATAGCAGCTCCGACTAGGATGCAGAACAAGAGAAAAGTGTATGTCGTACTGAGCGTTGTTACACCCCTTATAAGCTACGGGATAAGTGTGCCTCTCATACTGTTTGTTGATCCTTTGTTCGGACTTATAATGGGAGGCTTTGCTTCAGTTGTCTCAAAGCTCTTCATATTCTGGGTGCTGAATGGGAAATGGTTTAGCTTTCGATTTGCAGATAGAAGACTTGCTCTCGAAATGTTCAAGATAGGACTTCCGCTTATGCCGACGTTTCTAATATATTGGGTCTTCAACTCCTTCGATAGAGTAATGATTTCGAATATGCTGGATACGTCTCAGAATGGAATCTATGCAGTCGGCGCAAAGGTAGCAAGCATAAGTCAGCTAATATACTCCGGTTTTGCGGGAGGCTGGCAGTATTTTGCCTTTTCAACGATGAAAGACAAAGACCAGGTTCAGCTAACTTCAAAGGTCTTTGAATACCTTGGAATCATTTCCTTTGTTGCAACTTTTCTAATAATGCCCTGGCTCCCTTTGCTTTTCAAGATACTGTTTACCGGGGACTATATTCTGGGGTATCAGGTGGCACCATATCTCTTTCTTTCCCCGCTTCTGCTCATGTTATTTCAAACTTCCGGGAATCAGCTTCTGGTTATCAAGAGAAGTTACTGGGTTACAATTTCTCTAGTGATTGGCGCAGGCTTGAACGTTTTATTGAACTATCTTATGATACCCGTTCTGGGGATAGAGGGAGCATCAATTGCTACTCTTACAGGCTACTCCTGTTCAGTCGTAATAATGGCAGTTATAACTATAAAGATGAAGCTTCTGAAGGTCAGAAGAAGATTCATCTTATCGGCGGTTATTACAACCTTGTTCTTTGTAATGTCCAAGTTGTTTTTGAACAAAACACTTCTTCCGTGGTTTGCCGCTTCTCTTCTCAGTGTGGGGATTATACTCTTTCTTTACAGAGAAGAGCTGAAAAAGCTTAAAGGAAGAACAAAGAGAGGTAGATCTGTATGAAGAGACTACTTGTTACGGGTGGCGCTGGTTTTATAGGCAGTAACTTTGTGAATCACATTCTCGAAAGGAGAGAAGACCTGCAGATAATAGTTCTCGATTCTCTCACATACGCCGGAAACCTCGCAAACCTATCTGATCATCTGAATGGAAGCAATACCGTAGTTCCCAAAGAACATGAAAGACTTGAACCGATAAGTTTTGATCTGGAGGGTCGTAGTAGCGCAGCAGATATCTCGAAAGATCTGGAGAGACTGAAGTTCAAGCTAAACGGCTTCAAGTATAACCAAGCACAGGTAGTTGAATTGCATCAAGTTGTCGAAAATGGTCTTGTAGAAAAACGGCTAGTGCTTGTTGTGGGAAGCATTGAAGATAGAAGAATCGTCGATCAGATCATGCCGTTGTGCGATACGGTGGTGAATTTTGCGGCCGAAACTCATGTCGATAGATCGATACTGAACCCCGATCAGTTCATAAAGACCGATGTATATGGGACTTACATTTTGCTTGAAGCCTCAAGAAAGAATCCAGATCTTAAGAGGTTCTTGCACGTATCGACCGATGAAGTTTATGGAGTAGCCTCTGAACGCAGCTTCTCGGAGAAAGATCCGATAAATCCAAGAAACCCTTACTCGGCGAGCAAGGCAGCTGCAGATAGGTTAGTTTACGCATATAACCAGACTTATGGTTTACCCGTGAACATAGTGAGACCGTCGAACAACTTCGGACCGAACCAATATCCTGAGAAACTTATTCCTGTGATGATAATCAAAGCCTTGAGAGATGAAAAACTACCGGTTTACGGAGATGGAAAACAGATTAGAGATTGGTTGTTTGTGAGAGATACGGCCAGAGCGATAGAGGTTATTCTGGAGAGGGCTCCCGTCGGCGAAGTGTATAATATTGCCGGCAGAAACGAAAGAGAGAACATATTCATGGTAAACACAATCCTTGAAAGACTGGGCAAGAATACGGAACTGATAAACTATGTAAAGGACAGACCGGGACATGATGTAAGATATTCTCTGGATGACAGCAAACTAAGAGGCGAACTCGGTTATCTGCCGGAAAAAGACTTTGAAAGCAATTTGAAGGAGACCATCGACTGGT
Organism: Mesotoga sp. UBA5847; assembly: GCF_002432735.1. Taxonomy (NCBI): domain Bacteria; kingdom Thermotogati; phylum Thermotogota; class Thermotogae; order Kosmotogales; family Kosmotogaceae; genus Mesotoga; species Mesotoga sp. UBA5847. Next base: position 5,476 of record NZ_DJGL01000089.1, read on the forward strand.
ATGTCAACAATCAGGAATGGTGGCAAAAGATACTAGACCATGACAAGGAATATCACGAGTTTATGAATAGATGGTATAGGGAGAGATAGAGCTTTGTCAAAAGTAATTAAGGCTATTAAGAATCCTAGACTCGCTCTAAAAGTACTACACAATAGAATTAGAAGCACACTTAATAGAAGTAAAGCGAAGAGATCTGCCAGAAGAAATGGTGGAAGGCTGGATATGGGTGAGCATGTTAGCTTTCATCAGAAAACGCTCTTTACAGGGAAAGGGAGTACTACAATCGGTTCACGTACATCATTTGGAGTCGATGTCGGCGGGAAGTACCTGCACAATTACTGTGAAATTCAAGCACGTTTCAAAGAGTCCCAAATAATAATCGGTGAGAATGTTGCTTCAAACAACGGATTGCTTATTATCTGCGCCGAAAGAATCGAAATTGGAAACGATTCTCTGATTGGGAAAGATGTTCAGATGATCGATTTTGATGCTCATGGGTTAGCACCTTCTGAAAGGCGAAACTCGATCGGGAAGGTTAGGCCGATAGTTATTGGAAAGAACGTGTGGATCGGAAATAATGCGATAATACTGAAGGGAACAGAAATAGGTGACAATTCTGTCATCGGAGCCGGCGCAGTAGTCACCGGCGGCAAGTTCTCATCAAATGTAGTAATAGCAGGAAATCCTGCAAAGATTGTGAAGGAATTGACTAACGGGAGATAATATGTTTGCAAAAACTGCGTTGATCTATTCAGAAACAATTGGTGTTGATTGCGAAATCTCTGACTACTCAATCGTTTACGAAAACGCCTTATTAGGTAGATCGGTCTTTATTGGGGAACACGCTGTTATTGGAAGAGAGCCAAGATCTACTTCTGCTATAGTAAGAGAGATCAAGAAAGCAGGAACAACCATAATAGGAGACTATTGTTCTATTTCTGCACACGCTGTAATTTATTCTGGGGTATCTGTTGGGCCAAACACTTTGATTGGGGATAGTAGTTCAATTGTTCCGGACGTTTCAATTGGAGAACAAGTTCTAATCAGTAGAAATGTGACAATTAACTCTGACGTTGTGATCGGTTCCTATACAAGAATAATGGATAATTCGCACATAACAGGAAGAACACGTATTGGGAATCATGTGTTCATTAGTGTTGGGGTTATTTCGGCAAATGATAACGCTTTTGGCGGAAAAGGTTTCTGTGAAAATGTAAAAGGCCAGATAATAGAGGATTATGCATCAATAGGTGTTGGAGTTGTACTTCTTCCAGGCACAAAACTAGGATTTGGTTGTATTGTAGCGGCTGGAAGCGTAGTTAAGAAAGACGTAGAACCCGAGACACTCGTTGCAGGGAATCCAGCGGTATTTGTATCTAGAGTACCGAAACATCTTAGGCGTTACTGAAAGGAGAAGACATGGTTTCTGTGAAGCTGTTAGGGATTATTAACTCGATTAGGAAGAAAAAGGGAGAACAAGAACTGCCTGAACACTCATTTACTGAACACTCTTCACTGAGAAATGATATAGGCTTTGACTCGCTGGATCTTGCCGAACTTACAGTGAGAATTGAAGATGAGTTTGGTATAGACATATTCGAACACGGCAATGTCGATACTATATCTGAGATTCTGAAAAGGCTTGGTGCGAGTGAATAAGTTCTTCTGGGTAGACAAGCAAAGAGCAATTGCAAAGACGTATGGTGATTTAGTCGGGGATTTGATATCTGTCAGAGCTGTTCCGCGCTTTTTGAACCATGATAACCCGTACGAATTGTACGTATCTCTTCTTGCAAGCATTGTCTTCTCAAAGAATGTTGATATTCTTGACAGTGACTTAAGCAGAACAGAGAGAGAGAACCTTGGTATTGGTGAGAATCATGATTATGAAATGCACTTCTCTGAAACGCCAGAAGAGATAGGTTCTCCACAGAAGCTTGTGAATTTGGTTTCATCTGCCGCAATTAGCTGGAGATTGGGAATCTACACTTCAGGTACAACAGGGAGACCAAAGAGAATTGAACACACCATGGAATCTTTGACGAGAGCGTGTAAGATCGATGACAGGTATTCCGATAGTGTTTGGGCATTTGCGTATAACCCAACGCATTTTGCTGGTCTTCAGGTCTTTTTTCAGGCATTCCTGAATCTGAATACGATCGTCTATGTATTTGAGACAACTCCTTCCAAGATATTACCAACAATGGAAGAAAGCTCTGTTACTCATATATCTGCCACTCCAACTTTCTACCGCTCGTTTGTGTTTACAAGCGAAAAAGTGAATGAAAAAGTGCTTGGGGTTACTATGGGAGGCGAGAAATTTGATACTTCACTGGTTGAAAGAATCTCGTCTGTTTTTCCCAATGCTCGTATTAGAAACATTTACGCTTCTTCGGAGGCTGGAAGTCTATTTGCTTCAACTGGTGACGTATTTACTATTCCTTCCCGTTTTTCAGGAAAAGTATTGATTGGTGATGATGGAGAACTTCTGATTCATAAGAGCTTGCTGGGCATTTCGGATGACATTATCCTTGAGGGTGAATGGTACCATACAGGAGATGTTGTAGAAAGACTGGATGAAAACACTTTCACATTCATTTCAAGAAAAACAGAGATGATCAATGTTGGGGGCTATAAAGTGAACCCTCATGAAGTTGAGAAAGCTATAAGAGAGATAGAAGGAGTCTTAGATGTTAGAGTATTTGGCAGATCAAATAGAGTTACTGGGAATATTGTAGTGGCTGAAATTGTAGCCAAGAATGCAGAGGAAAAACCTTATATAGAAAACGAAATCGGCAAACTAAATAAGCATCTCCAATCCTGGAAAGTGCCAAGAATAGTTAACTTCGTTGACTCAATAGAGCAGACTCGGACCGGAAAGAAGGTGAGAAAGTGAAGATCGTTGTGCTCACTGGTGATTCAACTGGTCTTGGATCTGAAATTGCAGATATGCTTCTTCCCAATGGGTATAAAGTCATAGGAATAAGCAGGACAGAAACGGATTCAGTAAAGCAACGAAAAGCTTCGTATCAAGAGCAGTACATTCATATTGAATTTGATCTCTCAAATACGAACGGAGTGAAGGATTTATATCTTGGAAAACTAAAACCTCTAGGTCCAATTTATGGATTAGTGAACAACGCTGCTATTGCATACGATGATCTTGCAACTAATGCGAGTCTTGAAAGGATTGAAAACATGTTCCAGGTCAATGTATTCTCTCCAATGGTTCTCACGAAATACATTGTTCGAGATATGTTGTTGAGTGGAACAAAGGGTTCAATAGTCAATATCTCTTCTATCTCAGCATCAACAGGTTACAAAGGACTATCAATGTATGGCGCAACAAAAGGAGCTCTGGAAAGCTTCTCAAAAGGTATCGCTCGGGAATGGGGCTCGAAGGGCATAAGGTCAAATTGTGTCTCACCGGGATTCATGGAAACTAGAATGAGCAGTTCTCTTAGCACCGAGCAAAAAGAGAGGATATATAGAAGGACCTGTCTGAGATCAGCAACTGAAGAAAGATCAGTAGCTTCTACAGTTTTGTTTCTTCTTTCAGAAGATGCAAGTTCAATTACAAGCCAATCGTTTGTTGTTGATTGTGGGACAATATAGGAACTCTTTTCTTGCATACAAGATGTTTGAAGCAGAAGGACTGGAAGAGAAAATAGGGACTCTATTATTTACTTACCCGTAATACACCCATTCATAGATACTTCCTCGTTTTTATCAGACAAAGCACAAATAAAAACAAAATAAAATAAAAATAGAAAATGGGGACAGACTCCATTTTTAGGAACAAGAGCAGTTCTTCCTTCATAAGAGCGTGCAAATAGAAAAATAGGGACAGACTCCATTTTCTGAAGAGCGGTTCATCGTTCCGACGCTTCGCGACTAGGTTCTTCGTTGGTTTAGGATCGAGGGCGTAGAGCGGGAGCAAGATCCATTACTTGAAGAACGATGTCCTGTATAGAATTAATTCGGGATGAAACGGGATAATCGGATGGGGCAT